>NZ_JBPOEU010000009.1:0-146364 GCF_051251695.1 Maritalea sp.
AGGGCTAGGTATCAGAACGCCTGTACAATTTATGCCCCATTTAGCAATAGAACAATTTTGAGATCAGTCGATTTGTCTGCTTAGCCGCCATTGTTCACGGAATAATTGAGTGCAAAATTGCTCGAAAATATTCACGAACGTCAACATGACTATGCTCCAACTGCGTCAAAAAATTACGTCTTCATCTTCGGCAAACTTAGCGCATAACTTTCGTCTAACCACTCTTCCCACACCTGCTTGGGCATAGGATCTTCGGCTGAAAATCGGGTTGTCACCCAAATGTTGGTTCCGATTTGGTATTTGTCCGGTTCAGCCTTTGCCAATTCTTCTGCTTGGTTGCGAGACTGGTCTAATTTAAACATTGCTTTGTAACGTCCGCCTTGTGGGCCGGCGAAGAAGAATGATTTGCCTTTCACCTTAAACGAGCTTTGTGTGCAGGCTGTGCCTTCGTCCACATCGGGGTAAAGGCAAGCATGTTTACGCATTGGAAGTGTCGGATCATCGGTCATCTGAACTACCCCTTGGTTTCATTCTTGTGGTGTATGATACATAATATTCGCTTGAATGCGATCAGGTGTCACCTGGCAATTCAACACTGGGAGTTTTAACTGTATCGATGGTCGAATTTCGCGCGCAACTAAATGCCTTGCTTTGCCCGGAGGAAATGGGGCAGGCGGATCGACTTGCGATCAGCACTGGTATCAGTGAAGTCGAGTTGATGCGAAATGCTGGGCATGAGGTTGTTCAGTATATTGTTTCGCATTTTCGCCGAGCGCCGATCACTGTGCTGTGTGGACCGGGTAATAATGGTGGTGACGGATTTGTTGTGGCGGTCGCCCTTCGGCAGCGTGGGTGGCCTGTTCGGCTGGCGCAGTGGGGTGAGATAGGACGTTATTCGTCTGCAGCCACAGCGTTTATCTCCCAATGGGGCGAGATTGAAGCGTTTGAACCCTGCATGATTTCGGATGCGTCGCTGATTGTTGACGCGCTGTTTGGTGCTGGTCTGGACCGTCCAGTTTCAGGCGAAATTGCGGATATTGTTCGATTGGCGAACGATGCAAATGTTCCCAAGATCTCAATTGACATGCCAACCGGCGTTGACGGACGCACTGGCAATGTTTTGGGTTGTGCTGTTAAAGCAGACGCCACGGTTACATTTTTCAGGAAAAAGCCGGGGCATTTATTGTTCCCCGGACGAGAATTGTGTGGCGAACTGGCTGTATGTCAGATTGGTATTCCAGATATTGTTTTGACCAACATCAATCCAACCCAATTCGAGAATGGGCCAAACATGTGGTGTCTGCCGGAGCAGACCTTTGACGGCCACAAATATGATCGCGGGCATTGTTTGGTTGTTTGTGGTGGTCCATTGGCCACAGGCGCTTCGCGCTTATCGGCAATGAGTGCGCTTAGGGTCGGGGCTGGTTTGGTTTCGCTTTGCGGTGAAAATGACGCTCTTGCAGAACACGCAGCCCATGTAACGGATGTAATGCTGAAACCGGACACGTTGGACGTGCTTTTAGAGGACAAGCGTTACAATGTAATTGTTGTCGGGCCAGGCAATGGCGTGTCAGAATTGACATGTCACAATGTGTTGACCGCCCTTGCTGCGGGGAGGGCCTTAGTATTGGATGCAGATGCGCTTACATCGTTTAAAAGTGATCCAATTCGTTTGTTTGACGCTATTAAGAACAGTAGTTGCGAAAATGTGGTCATGACGCCCCATATGGGTGAGTTCACTCGTCTTTTCCCTAACCTTGATGCGCGCGAAGACAAAGTTGAGGCAGCTAAAGAAGCTGCGAAACGATCGGGAGCGACAGTTTTATTAAAGGGAGCTGATACTGTTATTGCACGACCTGATGGCCGGGCTGTGATTAACGCCAACGCGCCACCTTGGATGGGAACTGCGGGGTCAGGGGATGTGTTGGCAGGAATTGTCGGCGGATTGCTGGCGCAAGGTATGGAAGCGTTTGACGCAGCGTGCGCAGCAGTTTATGTCCATGGACTGGCTGGACGTCAGTTTGGTGGTGCGGGGATGATCGCCTCTGATTTGCCCCAATTGTTGCCTAATGCACGGGGTGCAGCACAAGAAAAATTAACTCTATCTTGAACGGATAGAGGACAAGACCTATCTAGCTATTTTACCGCACGTTAAGACGCATGATATCTGATCGGGAATAGAGCCGATTCGATTCACTAAGGATGACACTGATGAAAGATCCGATTGACACTTATATGAGCACGCTTGTGCCGATGGTTGTTGAGCAATCCAACCGTGGCGAGCGTTCGTTCGACATTTTCTCGCGTTTGCTGCGTGAGCGCATCATCTTTGTGACGGGCGGTGTGGACGACCACATGGCGTCGCTGATTGTTGCGCAGCTTTTGTTCCTTGAATCGGAAAATCCGAAAAAGGAAATCGCGATGTACATCAATTCGCCCGGTGGCGTGGTGACATCTGGTATGTCGATTTACGACACGATGCAGTTTATTCGCCCAGAAATCGCGACACTTTGTGTTGGGCAGGCGGCATCAATGGGGTCATTGTTGCTTGCAGCTGGCACTGAGGGAATGCGTGGCGCGTTGCCGAATGCTTCTGTTATGGTGCATCAGCCTTCCGGTGGGTATCGCGGTACCGCGACGGACATTCTTATTCACGCTGAACATACAGCGAATTTGAAACGTCGTTTGAATGACATTTATGTCAAACATACGGGTCAAGACTATGCAACGATTGAGGATGCCCTTGATCGCGACAATTTCTTGACAGCGGACGAAGCTAAAGATTTTGGATTGATTGACAAAGTTTATGAAACCCGTGGCGCAGATGCGCCAGATGCATCGTAGAATTCGTTAATCAATAATTGGAAGTTTCCCAATGATGGTTTGGCAATTAAGCTTTTATGCGGGAATTGTGAGCAATGATCGCAATAGAGATCACAATTAGCTTACGGTTTGTTTATGTGCAGATGCTAACGTTTGTATATAGACTGAACGAAAGATGCACATTCAGGAGTGCTTTGAATGACAAAAGACACAGGTAGCGGCGACAGCTCAAAGAACACGCTTTACTGCTCATTTTGCGGAAAATCGCAACATGAAGTACGAAAGCTCATCGCCGGCCCAACTGTTTTTATCTGTGATGAATGTGTTGAATTATGCATGGACATCATCCGTGAGGAAAATAAATCTTCAACGGTAAAGTCCTCTGATGGCGTAATGGCACCCGCAGAAATTTGCGAAGTGTTGGACGATTATGTAATTGGTCAGTTCCGGGCAAAACGTGTTTTGTCTGTTGCTGTACACAATCACTATAAGCGCCTCAATCATTCTGAGAAAAGCCAAGATATCGAGTTGGCTAAATCCAACATCTTGCTGATTGGACCAACGGGTTGCGGTAAAACATATTTGGCGCAAACTTTGGCGCGCATCATTGATGTGCCGTTTACAATGGCCGATGCGACAACGTTGACCGAAGCTGGTTATGTTGGTGAAGATGTTGAAAACATCATTCTCAAATTGTTGCAGTCTTCCGACTACAATGTTGAAAAAGCCCAGCGCGGCATCGTATATATCGATGAGGTTGATAAGATTTCTCGTAAATCTGATAATCCATCTATCACACGCGATGTGTCAGGCGAGGGTGTTCAGCAAGCTTTGTTGAAGATCATGGAAGGCACTGTAGCCAGTGTGCCGCCTCAGGGTGGCCGTAAGCATCCGCAGCAAGAGTTCTTGCAAGTTGATACAACAAACATCTTGTTCATCGTTGGTGGTGCTTTTTCAGGTCTTGAAAAAATCATCAGCGCGCGCGGTGAGGGGACTTCAATTGGGTTTGGAGCAGAAGTTAAAGATCCGACTGATCGTCAGTTGGGTGAAATTTTTGCTGAAGTTGAACCAGAAGATCTTACAAAGTTTGGTTTGATCCCAGAATTTATTGGTCGTTTGCCAGTTATTGCGACGTTGGAAAACTTGGATGAGTCAGCTCTTGTTCAAATTCTAACGAAGCCAAAGAACGCACTTGTGCGTCAGTATCAACGTCTATTCGCAATGGAAGAAGTTGAATTGTCGTTCCAAGAAGATGCGCTCAACGCTATTGCCAAGCAGGCAGTTGAGAGAAAAACAGGTGCTCGTGGTCTACGTTCGATCATGGAAGGCATTCTGCTGGACACAATGTACGATCTTCCTTCGCTCGAAGGCGTTGAAGAAGTTGTGATCAGCGAAGACGTTGTGCTCGATAAAACCGCGCGTCCACTCTACATTTATGCGGACCGCAAAGAAGAAGTCGACGCAGGCGCCTAAATAAATTTGTTTAATTGGCCCGACGCGTACTTGTCGGGCTGATTAAAGTTCCTATCTAGTAGTTTCAATTGAGTCTTCATCCACCCACATTGGGTTGAGATGGCCGTGGGGTACATTTATGTGCGCCTTATGACGGTTATGACGTTGCCGCTTTTTGGGACTTCATAGCCGGTTGATGAAAAGGATCGTCTATGTCCGATAAGGATAAAACTGACACTTCAATCGAGCCGGACGCTGGTCGCGTCTATCCAGTCTTGCCATTGCGCGACATTGTCGCCTTTCCTGGCATGATTGTTCCCCTATTTGTTGGTCGTGAGAAGTCGGTCAAAGCACTTGAAGAAGTGATGCGCGAAGACAAGAACATTCTTGTTGTTACGCAAAAAAATGCGCAAGAAGATGACCCATCTACCGATGATGTTTTTGACGTTGGTACGGTTGCTTCTGTTCTGCAATTGCTCAAACTACCCGACGGTACGGTCAAAGTTCTGATCGAAGGCATTTCGCGTGCGAAAATTTCAAATTTTGTACGCGCAGATGAGTATTTTGAAGCCGAAGCTGTTCCGTTTGAAGTTGAAGACTATGACGAAGTAGAGGCTGAGGCACTTGCCCGCTCTTCCGTCAATGAGTTCGAAAACTATGTCAAACTGAACAAGAAAATTTCGCCCGAAGTTGTGGGTGCGGTTTCTCAAATTGACGATCATTCAAAGCTGGCGGATACAATTGCGTCCCATTTGGCGGTGAAGAACCAAGAGAAGCAGGAAATTCTTGCCATCAATTCCGTTACCGGGCGTTTGCAGCGTGTGCTGGAATTGATGGAAGGCGAAATCGGTGTCTTGCAGGTGGAGCGTCGTATTCGTACGCGCGTTAAACGCCAGATGGAAAAGACCCAGCGCGAATATTATCTCAATGAGCAGATGAAGGCGATCCAGAAAGAATTAGGTGATTCTGAGGATGGCACGGACGAGCTAGGTGAGATCGAAGAGCGTATCAACAAAACGAAGCTGTCTAAAGAAGCAAAAGACAAGGCCACTGCTGAGCTGAAAAAACTCAAACAAATGAGCCCAATGTCTGCTGAAGCGACAGTTGTGCGCAATTATCTTGATTGGATGCTTGGATTGCCTTGGGGCAAGAAGTCTAAAATCAAGAAAGATCTTGAGTTTGCCCAAAATGTTCTGGATGAGGAACATTACGGCTTGGAAAAAGTCAAAGAGCGCATTGTTGAGTATCTTGCGGTGCAAGCACGAACAGGCAAGCTAAAAGGGCCGATCCTGTGTCTAGTTGGTCCTCCGGGTGTTGGTAAGACATCGCTCGGTAAATCTATTGCGAAAGCGACCGGGCGTGAGTTCGCGCGTATGTCACTTGGTGGCGTTCGTGATGAAGCAGAGATTCGTGGTCACCGTCGGACGTATATTGGTTCAATGCCGGGTAAAGTTGTTCAGTCGATGAAGAAGGTTGGAAAATCCAATCCTTTGTTCCTTTTGGATGAAATCGACAAGATGGGCCAAGATTTCCGTGGTGATCCATCATCAGCATTGCTTGAAGTGCTTGATCCAGAACAAAACAGCACGTTCGCCGACCATTATTTGGAAGTCGATTACGATCTTTCGGACGTAATGTTTGTAACAACTGCAAATACCCTCAATATTCCCGGCCCCTTGATGGATCGAATGGAGATCATTCGTTTGTCCGGGTATACGGAAGAGGAAAAGCTTGAAATTGCGCGTCGCCATCTCATTCCGCAAACCATGAAAGAACATGGTTTGAAAGCTTCTGAATTTGCGTTGCCGGACGATGCACTGACGTTTGTTATCCAGCGTTATACGCGGGAAGCTGGTGTGCGGAATTTGAAGCGTGAAATGGCTAATCTCATGCGCAAGGTTGTTAAAGAGCTGACCTTGGACAAAAAGAAAAAGTCCATAATGCTTGATATGGCCAAAGTTGAAGAATATTTGGGCCCACCGCGGCATCGCCATGGTGAGATCGAGGCTGAGGCACAGGTTGGTGTTGTTAACGGCTTGGCATGGACGCCAGTTGGTGGCGAGTTGCTAACAATCGAGGGTGTTACAACCCACGGTAAAGGCAAGCGTACTGTTACGGGCAACCTTAAGGATGTCATGAAAGAATCAATTTCAGCGGCCGCAACCTATGTGCGTTCGCGGGCAGTGGACTTTGGCATTGAGCCACCATTGTTTGATTCTCTTGATGTACACGTTCACGTACCAGAAGGGGCAACGCCAAAAGATGGACCTTCTGCAGGTGTTGGCATGGCAACCGCTATCGTTTCTGTGATGACGGGTATTCCAGTTCGCAACGATGTGGCAATGACAGGCGAAATTACGCTTCGTGGTCGCGTTCTGCCAATTGGTGGCTTGAAAGAAAAGCTGCTTGCGGCGTTACGTGGTGGCATTAAAAAGGTTATCATTCCTGAAGAAAATGCACGCGATTTAGTGGATGTGCCGGACATCGTTAAAGATGGTTTGGAAATTGTGCCTGTGTCTGAAATGAAAGACGTGATCAAACACGCTTTGGTTCGTGAGCCAGAATCAATTGAATGGGATTTTGAAGCCTATGCTGAAAGCTTAAGACAGCAAAATGCGACAACACCCGGATTAACTGCTCATTAACGTTTGAGCTAAGTTAGAACCTGATTGAGGCTGAAGACGATGTTTTCAGCCTCTTTTTTTGTCTAAAAGTCCCGCAAAGCACCGGATTACCTTGCTTTCGTGATAGAATCGTCGAAATGTATTTTCCGCATACTCGAGTAATAAGCTCGGGCACAGATATGAGGATAGACGAATGAATAAGAATGAATTGATTGCAGTTGCTGCTGAAAAAGCAGGCATCACCAAAGCTGATGCCGCTCTAGCTGTTGATGCGGTTTTTGAAGCTGTTGAATCAACATTGAAAAGTGGCGACGATGTTCGCTTGGTCGGTTTTGGCACATTCTCTGTGTCTCACCGTAAAGCGACTAAAGGTCGTAACCCTGCGACTGGTGCGGAAATTGATATTGCTGCGACAAATGTGCCTAAGTTTAAGCCGGGCAAGCAGCTTAAAGAAGCTGTAAACAGCTAAGAAACAAAAAATATTACATTTTTTTGAAGGTCCGGATGAAAATCCGGGCCTTTTTTGTTGACGTGGCCGTTTGAAAGAATTAAACGATGCACACCTCATAAAGAGGGCGATTAGCTCAGTTGGTAGAGCGCTTCGTTTACACCGAAGATGTCGGGAGTTCGAGTCTCTCATCGCCCACCATTCTCCCTCATTACTAAACTAAATCAAAACCACTCAACTGCGGATACTGCATTGTTTTCGCTGTGCGTTTTCGTGTGGGGTAGGGTAGCGGACGCTATAATTGTGGCGTTAAGTCCCGTGTTTCCGGGGATTGAAAAAAAAGCGTCATAAAGTGTGCTTTATGTGCTTGACTTGCCCACAGATCGCCCTTAAACATCGCCCATCTTCAGCGATCACATGATTGCGAAACGCTGGGGGTGTAGCTCAGTTGGTTAGAGCGCTGGCCTGTCACGCCAGAGGTCGCGGGTTCGAGTCCCGTCACTCCCGCCACTCTTTTTCAGTAAAGAATTGGTTTTTTCCTCAATCACAAAGTTGGTTGGGAACTTTTCTGTTTTTCAAACGTTATATCTATGCTGACGCGCGTTACTCGTGTTTTGCGCCGGTTTATGCGGCCAGTGGGTTTATTGTGGGTGATTTGAAGGCTTGGCACATTTTGCCTCATTCTCGCCACGCAAATACCGCCAAATGGCCAGGTTGTTAGGGGATAATTAACCTACCGGTGCGTTTCGAAGCGCTTATGGCATTTGTGATGTGACTAAGCATTGATTAAAATGCTATGCTTCTTACATCGGTATTGTTGTTTAGACTAGTTGAGCCTTGGAGGCCCAGATGAACATTTTGAAAACTATTTCCATTGCTGCCCTAGCAGGCGCTGCAATGACGGCAGGTGCCCAAGCGGCTGACCCTGTGACTAATTATGTATCTGAAGCACCAGTTTACGCGACTCCAGGTTTTGACTGGAATCGCTATTATATTGGTTTGAACTCATCTTACATTGTTTCTGGCACCAATTATTGGGGCATTGGCGGTGTAGCGGGTATCAATATCCAAGATGGTAGCATGGTTTACGGTGGTGAGCTTGAAGCAAGCGCCCGTATTATCGGCGGAAACATTTCCGGTGGTATTTATGAAGCTACTGTTCGTGCCGGTGTTTTGGTAAGCGACGACGTGTTGCTTTATGCAACCGGCGGTGGCGGATCTTATAATGGCGTTGGTGTTGGACTTGTTGGTGCCGGCATGGAATTCGCTGTTGCTCAAGACGTGACCATTGGTGCTGAATATAATTACCTGTTCGACAACGGCGGCACAGTTGCTCACGAAGTTGACGGTAAAATTCGTTGGTACTTTAACTAGTATCATCTGACTACCAATTTTAAGCCGCTTCTCTTTTGGGAGGCGGCTTTTTTGTGCCGAATCGTAATTTGAAAAGATTTCGGTAAAATTCGGGAAATAAACAGGAGTATATAAATCATATTTATTTGATTTGTTGATTTTTCGCCCGGTGACGGGAATTGGGCGATAAAGACGGTGCGGGATGATAATTCCACTTGAATCGAGCAAAGTGCTACGTTAAGCCGTAGCAACGATGATTTGGGCTGAAATGTGTCTTTAGCTCAAAAACACAATCCCCAAGCTGGCATAAGCTGGCAACACTAAAGGCAAGGCAATTATGAACGAATTGCTCCTCAACTACCTGCCTGTGATAATTTTTATCGGGCTCTCTGCCGTTATCGGCCTCGCGCTCTTGGTAGCGCCATTCATCATCGCAGTGAAAAATCCAGATCCTGAAAAAGTTTCGGCCTACGAATGTGGCTTTGAAGCTTTTGACGATGCGCGTATGAAATTCGATGTGCGGTTCTACCTGGTTGCAATCCTGTTCATCATCTTTGATTTGGAAGTAGCGTTCCTATTTCCTTGGGCCGTCGCGTTTAAGAGTGTTGGATGGTTCGGTTTCTGGGCAATGATGGCGTTTCTTGGGGTGCTGACCATTGGGTTTGTATATGAATGGAAAAAAGGGGCCTTAGAATGGGATTAGAAAATAGTTCAACTTTGGTCTCCTCGCAGCCAAAAGGCATTATTGACCCTAAAACGAGTAAGCCTGTTGGCGCGGATGATCCGTTCTTCCTCGATATCAACGACCAACTGGCTGACAAAGGTTTTTTGGTTACGACAACTGACGATCTAATAAATTGGGCACGTACAGGCTCTCTGATGTGGATGACATTTGGGTTGGCATGTTGCGCTGTTGAAATGATGCAGATGTCGATGCCGCGTTATGATGCGGAACGCTTTGGCTTTGCGCCGCGCGCGTCCCCACGGCAATCTGACGTGATGATTGTGGCTGGTACGTTGACCAACAAAATGGCGCCAGCGCTTCGTAAAGTTTACGACCAAATGCCTGAACCTCGTTATGTGATTTCTATGGGGTCATGTGCGAATGGTGGCGGCTATTACCATTATTCATATTCAGTTGTGCGCGGTTGTGACCGGGTTGTGCCAGTGGACATTTATGTTCCTGGTTGCCCTCCGACTGCTGAAGCACTTCTTTACGGCGTGTTGCTTTTGCAAAAGAAGCTTCGCCGCACCGGCACAATTGAGCGATAGGGCGTACACGACATGGACACAACGCTTTTAGAACTCGGCGAATATATTGAAACGAAGCTGGGAGAAGTCATTCTTTCAACTGAAATGAGTTTCGGTGAACTGACCCTTAATGTGGAACGCAATTCGATTGTTGATGTCGTGCGGTTCCTTAAAGAGGACAGCCAATGCTTGTTCATCTGTTTCATCGATACGTGTGGCGTAGATTATCCTGAACGCCCAGAGCGGTTTGACGTCGTTTATCATTTGCTGAGCCCATCAAGGAACTTGCGCATTCGTATTCGCCTGACCACCGACGAAAAATCGCCCGTTAAGTCTATTTGTGACGTGTTCCCGGGAGCCGATTGGTTTGAGCGTGAAGCATATGACATGTACGGCATATTGTTTGTTGGACACCCTGATTTGCGTCGGCTGCTAACTGACTACGGTTTTGAGGGTTATCCTCTGCGCAAAGATTTCCCGGTTTCTGGTTTTGTTGAAGTGCGCTACAGCGAAGAGCAAAAGCGGGTTGTTTACGAGCCAGTGAAATTGGCACAAGAATTCCGTAATTTCGATTATCTTTCACCATGGGAAGGCACTGATTATGTGCTGCCCGGTGATGAAAAAGCGAAGAGCTGAGGTTTATTATGGCAGAAGCTCAGGTAAGAAATTTCAACATTAACTTTGGGCCGCAACACCCTGCAGCACATGGTGTTTTGCGTTTGGTGTTGGAGTTGGATGGCGAAGTTGTGGATCGCTGTGATCCCCATGTTGGATTGCTGCATCGTGGTACGGAAAAGCTGATCGAGCAAAAAACTTATTTGCAGGCCGTTCCGTACTTTGACCGGTTGGACTATGTGTCGCCAATGAACCAAGAGCACGCGTTTGCGTTAGCTGTTGAGAAATTGTTAGGCATTGAAGTGCCGCGTCGTGGGCAGCTAATCCGCGTTCTTTATTCTGAAATTGGTCGCATCCTGAGCCATTTGCTCAATGTGACCACGCAAGCCATGGACGTTGGCGCGCTTACTCCGCCTCTTTGGGGGTTTGAAGAGCGCGAAAAGCTGATGGTCTTTTATGAACGTGCTTGTGGTGCGCGTATGCACGCAGCATATTTCCGTCCCGGTGGCGTTCATCAAGATCTACCACCTGAATTGGTTGATGACATCGAGGCGTGGTGTGATCCGTTCCTTGAAGTTTGTAACGACCTTGAAGGTCTGCTGACCAACAACAGAATTTTCAAACAGAGAAACGTTGATATTTGCAACATTGCTCTGGATGATGCCTGGGACTGGGGTTTTTCTGGCGTATTGGTTCGCGGCTCTGGTGCGAAATGGGATTTGCGTAAATCGCAGCCCTATGAGTGCTATGAGGAAATGGAATTCGATATTCCAATTGGTAAAAATGGCGATTGCTATGACCGCTATTTGGTCCGCATGGAAGAAATGCGTCAGTCTGTACGCATTATGCGCCAGTGTATCGACAAGCTTCGCGCGCCTGAAGGGCAGGGGCCAATTTCATCCACCGATGGTAAAATTGTGCCACCTAAACGTGCTGAGATGAAACAGTCTATGGAAGCGCTTATTCATCACTTTAAGCTGCATACCGAAGGCTACAAAGTGCCAGCGGGTGAAGTTTATGCTTCGGTTGAAGCGCCCAAAGGTGAGTTTGGTGTTTACCTTGTTTCTGACGGGTCGAACAAACCTTATCGCTGTAAAATTAGAGCGCCGGGATTTGCACATATGTCTGCAATGGATTTCCTAAGTCGGGGCCATATGCTTGCTGACGTTTCAGCGATTATTGGTACCCTTGATATCGTATTTGGTGAGGTGGACAGATAATGTCAGTACGTCGTCTCGCAGAAGACCAAGTTCAGCCCGAAGGCTTTGCGTTCAACGCGCAAAACAAAAAATGGGCAAAACAAACAATCGCGAAATACCCAAAGGGTCGCCAGCAATCAGCGGTTATTCCGTTGTTGATGCGTGCGCAAGACCAAGATGGTTGGGTAACCAAACGATGCATTGAACATGTCGCTGACATGCTTGAAATGCCGTATATCCGCGTTTTGGAAGTCGCAACGTTTTACACCCAGTTTCAGTTGAAGCCAGTTGGCACTAAGGCCCACATTCAAGTGTGTGGCACGACGCCTTGTATGCTGCGCGGCTCTGAAGAGTTGATCAAGGTATGTAAATCCAAGATCAACGCGAAGCCGTTTGAACCCAATGCCAGCGGTACGTTGTCATGGGAAGAAGTTGAGTGTCTTGGTGCTTGTGTGAATGCGCCAATGATGATGGTTTTCAAAGATACATATGAAGACCTGACACCTGAACGGCTCGAAGAAATTATTGACGAGTTTGAAGCGGGTAAAGACGTTAAAACCGGCACCCAAATCGACCGTCAGTTCTCTGCGCCTGAAGGTGGCGCGGTGACCTTAACGGATGTGCCGGCACGCAAACCGGTAAAAGCTTCTAACGATAAGCCAGCTGCGAAACCGACTTCCAAGCCTAAGGCGACGCCGCTTGCCAAAGCCGAAGCGCCAAATGCACCGGTTAAAAAGCCAACGGCGAAAAACACATCAGCCAAAGCAAGTGCTGCAAAAGCAACAGCTTCAAAACCCAAGTCCGCTGATGGTGACAATGCGCCGTTGTTTGAAGCACCCGCAGGCGACAAAGATGATTTGAAGCTGATTTCAGGCGTGGGGCCCGTTTTGGAGGGCAAGTTGAACGCCCTTGGAATCACGCAGTTTGCGCAGGTTGCGAAATTCACCAAAAAGCAGATTGCGGACGTTGACGACCGTTTGAGCTTTAGGGGCAGAATTGAACGCGACAACTGGAAAGCACAGGCCAAAGCATTGGCTAAGGGTGGTGCTGAGGAATATCGCAAAGTCTTTGGTAAGGATCCACGCTAATGGCACAAAAGATTATGGGCATTGAAATGTCGGCGAAAAACATTGTGATGGCGATTGCATTTATGATCGCCACTTATCTCGCCATTCGGGTTGTGGGTACGTTCGCTGTTTTGCTTACGACAGGCTTTTTGGGCTTTGTTGTTAGCGCTGTCGTCGGCTTTTTGTTGTTTGTTGCCTACAAGCGGGGGCGCTAAAATATGTTGTCAGATCAAGACCGTATTTTCACAAACCTATATAACCAGGGTGATTGGGGCTTAGAGGGCGCGCAAAAGCGTGGTTCTTGGTCTCAAACCAAAGGTTTTATCGATAAAGGGCGCGATTGGATCACCGAGGAAGTTAAATCTTCAGGCCTTCGTGGTCGTGGTGGTGCGGGTTTCCCAACCGGGCTTAAATGGTCATTCATGCCCAAAGTGAGCGACGGTCGTCCTCACTATTTGGTGGTGAACGCCGATGAATCTGAGCCAGGCACATGTAAAGACCGCGAAATCATGCGCCACGATCCTCATCATCTTGTTGAAGGGTGTTTGTTGGCGGCGCGGGCGATGGATGCGCATCATGCGTTCATTTATGTGCGCGGTGAATTTGTTCGCGAGCGCGAGAATTTGCAGGCTGCGGTTGATCAGGCGTACGACGCCAACTTGATTGGCAAGAATAACGTACACGGCTGGGATATGGACATCATCGTTCATCATGGCGCGGGTGCTTATATTTGTGGTGAAGAAACTGCGCTGCTTGAAAGCCTTGAAGGCAAAAAGGGTCAACCGCGTTTGAAACCTCCGTTTCCCGCTGGTATGGGTCTATATGGTTCGCCAACGACAGTGAACAATGTAGAATCGATTGCCGTGGTACCTGAAATCTTGCGTCGTGGCGGATCGTGGTTTGCTGGTCTTGGTCGAGAAAACAATACGGGTTCAAAACTGTTTTGTGTTTCTGGACATGTGAATACACCATCGACATTTGAAGAAGAAATGGGCATTCCGTTTGGTGAATTGATCGACAAACATTGCGGTGGCATTCGCGGTGGTTGGGACAATTTGTTAGCGGTTATTCCGGGTGGGTCGTCTGTACCATGTGTACCGGGCGACAAAATGCGCGATGCGATTATGGATTTTGACGGTCTTAAGGAAGTTGGTTCTTCTTTGGGCACCGCCGCTGTGATCGTTATGGATAAATCGACTGACATTATCGCTGCGATTGCGCGTCTTTCCGCCTTTTATAAGCATGAGAGTTGCGGACAATGTACGCCATGTCGTGAAGGTACCGGTTGGATGAACCGTGTGATGGAACGTATGGTGCGCGGTGAAGCGCAAAAGCGCGAAATTGACATGTTGTTTGAGGTTACCAAGCAGGTCGAGGGGCATACGATTTGTGCGCTCGGTGATGCGGCGGCGTGGCCAATCCAAGGTCTCATTAAAAATTTCCGTCCTGTGATTGAAGAGCGGATTGATCAATATACACACAATGCCAAAGCGGATGGGGCTGTTCCATCCATTGCAGCGGAGTAGGCGGCAAGCATGGCCAACATAAAAGTAGACGGACAGGAAATCGAAGTTCCCGATCACTACACGCTAATGCAGGCGTGTGAGGAAGCGGGCGCAGAAATTCCGCGTTTTTGTTATCATGAACGGCTCTCAGTGGCGGGCAACTGTCGCATGTGCCTTGTTGAAGTGAAGGGCGGGCCACCAAAGCCAGCCGCTTCATGTGCGATGAGTGTGCGTGATTTGCGCCCTGGGCCAAATGGTGAAGCACCAGAAGTGTTCACCAATACGCCAATGGTCAAAAAGGCGCGTGAAGGGGTGATGGAATTTCTTTTGATCAACCACCCGCTTGACTGCCCAATTTGTGACCAAGCCGGCGAATGTGATCTGCAAGACCAGGCAATGGCCTATGGTGTAGATAGCTCTCGTTACCAAGAAAACAAGCGTGCTGTTGAAGACAAATATATCGGTCCGTTGGTGAAAACCATCATGACGCGTTGTATTCACTGTACGCGTTGTGTGCGCTTTACCACCGAAGTTGCTGGCGTTTCTGAACTGGGCCTTATTGGTCGGGGTGAAGATGCTGAAATCACCACCTACCTTGAAGGCGCGATGACATCTGAGCTGCAGGGCAATGTTATTGATCTTTGCCCCGTTGGTGCGTTGACATCACGTCCTTATGAATTTGCCGCCCGTCCATGGGAATTGAACAAAACCGAAAGCATCGACGTGATGGATGCGGTTGGCTCGAACATTCGGGTGGATAGCCGTGGTCGCGAAGTGATGCGGATTATGCCCCGGATCAATGAAGCGGTAAACGAAGAGTGGATTTCAGATAAAACCCGTTTCATCTGGGACGGCTTGAAATCACAGCGTTTGGACAAGCCTTACGTTAAAAAAGGCAAACGACTTCAGGCTGCAAGCTGGACTGATGCACTTAGTGCTGTTGCACGGGCCGTTAAAAAGACTTCTGCCGATAAAATTGGCGCGATCGCTGGTGACCTTGCGGGCGTGGAAGAAATGTTCGCGCTGAAAGGCATTATGAACCAATTGGGTGCAAAAAGCCTTGATTGTCGCCCTGCAGGTTCTGCACTTGATCCTTCAAAGGGTCGCGCAAGCTATATTTTCAATACTGGTATTGCTGGAATTGAAGATGCGGACGCGATTTTGATCGTTGGATCGAACCCACGCAAAGAAGCTGCTATTTTGAATGCGCGTATTCGCAAAGCATGGCGCGCAAATGGCACCCCGATTGCTGTTATTGGTGATCAAGCGGATCTTAAATTTGACTATGAATATCTGGGCGCAAGCACCCAAAGTTTAGCAGCTGTTGCTGCTGGGGACGTTAAGTTCGCCAAAACTCTGGCTAAATCCAAACGGCCTTTGATCATTGTGGGTGAGGGCGCGCTTTCTGGCCCCGCTGCAAAAGATGTTTTGGGCATTTGTGCGACTATCGCCAAAGATAACGGCGCGTTGACGGCAGACTGGAACGGCTTTGCTGTTCTTCATTCTGCTGCTGGCCGGGTTGGTGGTCTGGATGTTGGTTTTGTGCCAGAGCGGGGCGGTCTTGATCGTTCGGGAATGGACAAAGCCGCAGCCAAAGGCGATTTGGACGTTGTGTTCCTTTTGGGCGCTGACAATGTTGATGCGGCGGCCTATGAGAATTCTTTCGTTGTTTATATTGGCTCGCACGGCGATGCTGGCGCACATGCGGCAGATGTGATTTTGCCCGGCGTTACGTACACTGAAAAAAGCGCAACTTATGTCAATACCGCAGGTGTGGTGCAACAAGCTAACCGCGCTGTGTTTGGACCGGGTGAAGCAAAAGAAGATTGGGCTATTTTGCGGGCATTGTCCGCGCATCTTGGTGAAGCATTGCCTTACGACAATCTGGGGCAACTTCGTGCTGCGATTTACGTGCAATACCCTCATTTTGCGGTGCTTGAGCAGCCTGCTCAACATGATGCTAAACCGATTGAGAAATTGGCGAAGGTACCCGCGAATATTAAATCTGCGGTGCTTTCATCATCGATAAATGATTTCTACCTCACCAACCCGATTGCGCGTGCATCTGCTGTGATGGCCGAATGTTCGCAACTCGCGGCAGGTGGCATGAACGAGGCGGCGGAGTAGAATTATGTGGGACTGGATACTCCTAGCTTTGGATTATTTGCTCGGTGTACCAATTTTGGGCTGGGGCTCAATGGTTGGTTTCGTGTGGAAAGGGCTATTGCTTTTGGTCGCCCTTTTGATCTTCGTGGCTTACTTCTTGTTGGCTGACCGAAAAATTTGGGCTGCAGTGCAAATTCGACGCGGACCCAACGTAGTGGGCGCATTCGGATTGCTTCAAAGCTTTGCCGATCTTTTGAAATTCGTCTTTAAAGAGCCGGTTATTCCTGCGGGTGCTGACAAGGTTTTATTCCTTATGGCACCGCTGATCACCGTTTTGGTCGCCTTGGCAGCTTGGGTGGTTATTCCACTTGATGAAGGCTGGGCACTTGCTGACCTGAACGTTGGCGTTCTTTACGTATTGGCGGTTTCTTCGCTCGGCGTTTACGGTGTGATTATTGGCGGTTGGGCTTCAAACTCGAAATACCCATTCTTGGGTGCTTTGCGGTCTGCTGCGCAAATGGTTTCATATGAAGTATCCATTGGCTTCGTGATCATCACCGTGCTGTTGTGTGTTGGCTCGTTGAACCTCACTGACATTGTGATTGCACAACGCGATATGGGCTTGGCCCACACGCTTGGCGTGCCGTGGTTCTCAATGCTGAACTGGTTCTGGTTGCCGTTGTTCCCAATGTTTGTGATTTTCTTTATCTCAGCATTGGCTGAAACAAACCGCCCGCCGTTCGATTTGCCGGAAGCCGAAAGTGAATTGGTTGCTGGGTTCATGGTGGAATATGGCTCGACCCCTTACATGATGTTTATGTTGGGTGAGTATGTGGCCATCGTGTTGATGTGTTCAATGACGGTCATATTGTTTATGGGCGGTTGGTTGCCACCACTTGATATCGCGCCATTTAACTGGATCCCAGGTATGGTGTGGTTCATTTTGAAAACGGGCGCGGTGTTCTTCATGTTTGCGATGGTCAAGGCGATTGTGCCGCGCTATCGACATGACCAACTCATGCGTCTTGGGTGGAAAGTCTTCCTACCGATTTCAATCGTGATGATTTTTGCAGTTGCATTTGTCCTCCAGCTTACGGGCTGGGGTTGGCATGGCGGCGTGGCATAAGGGGAAACGAAAAATGCGAGCTATACAGTTTCTCAATTCGCTTTTGCTCAAGGAGTTCGTTTCTACGTTCTTTTTGGCGATGCGCTATTTCTTTAAACCAAAGCCAACGATCAACTATCCGTTTGAAAAAGGGTATGTGAGCCCACGTTTTCGCGGTGAGCACGCTTTGCGGCGTTATCCAAATGGTGAAGAACGTTGCATTGCTTGCAAATTGTGTGAAGCGATTTGCCCCGCACAAGCTATTACCATTGAAGCGGGACCACGCCAGAACGATGGCACTCGACGTACCGTTCGGTATGACATTGACATGGTGAAGTGCATTTATTGCGGATTTTGCCAAGAGGCGTGTCCGGTTGATGCGATTGTTGAAGGGCCGAACTTTGAGTTCGCGACAGAAACACGCGAAGAGCTTTACTTTGATAAAGACAAGCTTCTTGCAAATGGCGATCGCTGGGAACGTGAAATTGCTGCGAACTTAGATGCAGACGCGGCGTATCGATAGGGAAGAATGATGACTTTAGAGCTTGCTTTTTTCTATCTGTTTTCTGCCATCGCAATTTTTGCGGCGGTAATGGTTATTTCGTCACGCAACCCGGTTCACTCGGTGTTGTTCCTCATCTTGGCGTTCGTCAATGGTGCTGGAATTTTCATGTTGGCGGGCGCTGAATTTCTCGCGCTGCTGCTCATCGTTGTCTATGTAGGCGCGGTGATGGTGCTGTTCTTGTTCGTTGTGATGATGTTGGACGTTGATTTCGCACAATTGCGAAAAGGCATTCTGCAATATGCTCCGGTTGGCGCAATGATTGGCGGACTGTTGTTGATCGAATTGATAATGGTTGCTGCATCATTCTTGATTGCTCCAGAAGTTGCTGGGTCAAGCGCAGTGCCGTTTATCGAGGGCATGTCGAACACTGAGGCCCTGGGCACAGTGCTTTACACACGTTATGTCTATCTGTTTGAAGCAGCAGGACTTATTTTGCTGGTGGCGATGATTGGAGCGATTGTTCTTACGTTGCGTCACAAGCCAAATGTGAAACGTCAGGACATTGCAATGCAAGTTGGCCGCAAGCGTGAAGACGCTGTGGAAGTCGTTTCAGTTGAAAGTGGCAAAGGGATTTAATCGGGGCTTGATATGATACCAGTAATTCCACTTGGTCACTTTTTGACCGTCGCAGCAATATTGTTCACGCTTGGCGTGTTTGGTATTTTTCTTAACCGCAAGAACGTCATCATTATTTTGATGTCGATTGAGTTGATCCTATTGGCGGTCAATATCAATTTCGTTGCATTCAGTGCGCATCTACAGGATATGGCGGGGCAAGTATTTGCATTGCTGATCCTAACCGTTGCAGCAGCTGAGGCGGCGATTGGCTTGGCTATCCTTGTGGTCTTTTATCGAAACAAAGGTTCCATCGCTGTTGACGATGTGAACGTGATGAAGGGCTAGCGGCATGAACGAAACACTCCTTCAACTTATTGTCTTTTTGCCGCTGCTTGGGGCATTGATTGCTGGTCTTTTTGGCCGGTCCATCGGGCATAAATCTTCTGAGATCATTACGTCGAGCCTTTTGGTTCTATCGGCTCTGTTCTCTTGGATTGTGTTTTTGCAATGGACTATGGGCGGTGGCGATGCTGGCCATGGAGCAGAAGCAGCACATGGCGGTGACCATGCGTTTGTTGCCGCAGAATCCGTCAAAGTTGAATTGTTCCGCTGGATTTCCACTGCCGGACTTGATCTGAATTGGATGATCCGGGCGGATACACTAACAGCTGTGATGTTGGTGGTTGTGACGACGGTTTCAAGCCTGGTTCATATCTATTCAATTGGCTATATGCATGAAGATCCGCATCGCTCGCGTTTCTTTGCATATTTGTCGCTTTTTACCTTCGCGATGTTGATGTTGGTCACCGCAAACAATTTTCTTCAAATGTTCTTTGGTTGGGAAGGCGTCGGCGTTGCTTCATATTTGCTGATTGGTTTCTGGTACAAAAAACCAAGCGCCAATGCTGCGGCGATGAAAGCGTTTATCGTCAACCGTGTTGGTGACTTCGGCTTTGCCCTTGGCATATTCGCTGCATTCATGATGCTGGGTTCACTCGATTTTGATACCGCATTTTCCAATATTGGGGCCATGGAAGGCAAAACCATTTCGTTCCTTTGGGCGCAATGGGATGCGATGACAGTCATTTGTTTGCTGTTGTTCCTTGGCGCAATGGGAAAATCGGCTCAGTTCTTGCTGCACACTTGGTTGCCTGACGCGATGGAAGGCCCGACACCTGTGTCTGCGCTGATCCACGCCGCGACCATGGTAACCGCTGGTGTCTTCATGGTGGCGCGTTTGTCGCCGATGTTTGAAGCTTCAGAAACAGCAACGACTGTTGTGATTTATGTTGGCGCGATTACAGCGTTCTTCGCCGCAACTGTGGGTTTGGTTCAGAACGACATTAAGCGTGTGATTGCTTATTCAACTTGTTCGCAGCTTGGCTACATGTTTGTGGCCCTTGGCGTTGGCGCATATTCTGCTGGTGTGTTCCACTTGTTTACCCACGCGTTCTTTAAAGCGCTGTTGTTCTTAGGTGCCGGTTCCGTAATCCATGCGATGCATCACGAGCAAGACATGCGCAAAATGGGCGGCATTAAAGACAAGATGCCAGTGACCTATTGGATGATGATGATCGGTACGTTGGCGCTTACGGGCGTTGGTATTCCGCTCACTGAAATTGGATTTGCTGGGTTCTTCTCGAAAGACAGCATTATCGAAGCGGCCTACGGGGCAGGGACGCAAGCGGGAACATTCGCTTTCTGGTCTTTGGTTATCGCGGCTTTGTTCACCAGTTTTTATTCATGGCGCTTGGTTCACCTTACATTCCACGGCAAGACCCGTGCGTCTGAAGAGACATTCGACCATGCTCATGAAAGCCCAATGGTTATGCTAGTGCCGCTATTCGTGCTGGCCGCTGGTGCTGTGCTTTCAGGATACCTTTGGTATGATAGTTTCTTCGGCCATGCCGAGCATGTTGAGCACTTCTTTAAAGGCGCAGTTGTTGTAAATGGCGAGTTGATCGACGAAGCGCATCATGTACCGCTTTGGGTGAAACTTTCAGCGACCATCGCGATGATCATCGGATTTGTTACGGCTTGGTATTTCTACATTGTGCGGCCAGACGTACCCAAATCTTTGGCGAAAGAACATTCTGGTCTTTATGCCTTCTTGCTCAACAAATGGTACTTCGATGAACTCTATGACTTCTTGTTCGTTCGTCCGGCCAAATGGGTTGGCAAAGCGCTTTGGCGCGGGTTCGATGATTGGTTTATCGATGACATGATTGTGGGCGGTATCGCCCGACGGGTTAAGGATGTCACAGCGCAAGTTGTGCGGCTTCAGTCCGGTTATCTCTATCACTACGCGTTGGCAATGCTGATTGGTGTTGCTGCGCTAATAACCTGGGCTATTGCTGCAGGGGGCCTACTAGGATGAACATAATAAACAATAACATCCTCACGATCCTTACGTTCCTACCGTTGGTTGGCGTATTCTTCGTGCTTATTGTGCCGGGCAATGATGCATTGGCCAAAAACAATATGCGTTACATTGCGCTTGTAACGACCACCGTGACGTTCATTTTGTCGATGGTGATGTGGGCGTTGTTTGACGCGACGGACCCTGGATTTCAGTTCGTACAGAACCACCAATGGTTGGGCGACGTCATCGGCTACCGTATGGGCGTTGATGGGATTTCGATCCTATTCATCGTGCTAACAACCTTGCTGATGCCAATGTGCGTTTTGGCCAGTTGGGACAGCATCGACAAGCGGGTCAAAGAATATCTGGCGGCGTTCTTGCTGCTTGAGTTTTTGATGATTGGTGTTTTTGCGACGCTCGATCTGGCAATGTTCTATGTGTTCTTTGAAGGTGGCCTTATCCCAATGTTCCTGATTATCGGGATTTGGGGTGGCAAAAAACGCGTTCAAGCGAGTTACAAGTTCTTCTTCTATACGTTCACTGGTTCAGTGCTGATGCTGTTAGCTATTATGGCGATGTATTGGCAGGCCGGCACTTTGGACATTACACAACTGCTCAAGTTTAAGTTCTCACCGGAATCTCAATTCTGGTTATGGATAGCATTCTTTGCTTCGTTTGCGGTGAAAATGCCAATGTGGCCGTTCCACCGTTGGCTGCCAGAAGCTCATGTTGAAGCGCCAACTGCGGGTTCCGTCATCCTAGCTGCCATTTTGCTTAAAATGGGTGGTTATGGGTTCTTGCGCTTCTCGTTACCGATGTTCCCAGATGCGTCAGCCTATTTTGCGGACTTTGTGTTCTTTCTGTCGGTTGTGGCGATTATTGCGACCTCGCTGATTGCGCTTGTGCAGGAAGACATCAAAAAGCTGATTGCTTATTCGTCTGTCGCCCATATGGGGTTCGTGACCATGGGGATTTTCGCTGCCAACCAATTGGGTATCCAAGGCGCGATTTTCCAAATGATCTCACACGGTATCGTTTCAGGCGCGTTGTTCTTATGCGTTGGCGTTATTTATGACCGGATGCACACTCGAGAAATTTCAGCCTATGGTGGGCTTGTGGAGCGGATGCCGAAATATGCGTTTGCCTTCATGATATTCACCATGGCCAATGTTGGCTTGCCGGGCACAAGTGGGTTCGTTGGCGAATTCCTTATCCTGATCGGCGTGTTCCAAGTGAATACTTGGGTGGCGTTCGGCGCGGCATTCGGACTGATCCTATCAGCATGCTATGCCTTGTGGCTCTATCGACGTGTGATTTTCGGCGCGCTCGAAAAAGATACATTGAAATCAATTTTGGATATGAACCCGCGTGAAATGGCAGTCATTGTGCCATTGATCGTTCTGACTATTTTCTTTGGTTTTTATCCAGCTCCAATTTTGGATGCGACTGCTGCTTCGGTTGAAGCGTTGGTCTCACACTATCAAGCAGGCCTCACGCAGGTCGGTGCGCTCGTTGACGTTGCGCGCTAGGAGGAACAAATGGAATCTGATCTAACAAGTTTTGTTGCTCTCGCTCCTGCATATCCAGAGCTATTGTTGGCAATTGGCGCGATCATCTTGCTGATGGTTGGCGTGTTTTCGAACAAGGATGGTGGCAACACCATGATTGTTGGGGCCACGATTGGCTTGCTGGCCGTAACGGCTGTGCTGGTGGCAGTTCATCCGGCTGAAGGTGTGTTGTTTAACGGTGGGTTTATTCAGGATGGGTTTGCGCGTTATATGAAGGTGCTTGTGTTGACTGGCTCTGCATTTGCGCTTGTCCTGTCGGTCTCCACCGCGTCAGATCATAATCTGAACAAGTTCGAGTACCCTGTGCTTGTGGTGCTTGCCACTTTGGGCATGATGATGATGATTTCAGCGAACGATCTGATGTCACTCTATATCGGGCTGGAACTTCAATCCTTATCGCTATACGTGATTTCAGCGTTCAAACGTGATTCAGGCCGCGCTACAGAAGCTGGGTTAAAGTACTTTGTTCTTGGCGCTTTGTCGTCTGGTATGCTGCTTTACGGTGCTTCGATGGTTTATGGATTTACGGGGCAAACGCAGATCGACGAAATTGCTAAAGTCATTGCACTTGGTGATCCATCGCTTGGTTTGATTGTTGGCTTAGTGTTTGTTTTGGCTGGGCTGGCGTTCAAGATTTCTGCGGTGCCGTTCCATATGTGGACGCCAGACGTTTACGAAGGTGTTCCAACGCCGGTAACAGCGTTCTTCGCATCCGCGCCGAAAGTAGCTGCGATGGCATTGTTTATTCGTATCGTTTTCGACACGTTTGAACCTATCGCTAAAGACTGGCAGCAAATCGTAATTTTCTTGTCGATTGCTTCTATGGTGTTGGCGGCGTTTGCGGCTATCGGCCAGAAAAAGCTAAAACGCTTGATCGCTTATTCTTCAATCGGGCACGTTGGTTTTGCGTTGGTCGGGTTATCCGCTGGATCACAAACCGGGGTTGAGGGTGTTGCCATTTATATGGCGATTTACCTCACCATGACGATCGGCCTGTTTGCCTGCATTTTGGCATTGCGCACAGATCAAGGTTATGTGGAAGACATCTCAGACTTGGCGGGTATTGCGCAGACTAGACCGTTTGTTGCCACCGGCATGGCGATCATGATGTTCTCACTGATTGGGTTGCCACCACTTGCTGGCTTCTTTGCCAAATGGTCTGTGTTCTTGGCTGCTATTGAAGCGGAACTGTTTGTTCTGGCGGTGATCGGCGTTTTGACCAGTGCAATTAGTGCATTCTATTATTTGCGTGTTGTACGTACGATGTATTTTGATGAGCCAAATCATCAATTCATCAACACACCAAATGAGTTGAATGTTGTTATTGCGCTAACGGGTGCATTGATCGTGACGTATTATCTGAGTGTTGGAAGTTTCTTGACCGACGTAGCTGGGATGGCTGCTGGTAGCTTGTTTTAAGTGGTCAGTTTAGGTGAAAAGGCAGCGCAGAACGGATTTAGGCTAAAACACGTTGAAACACTAGGTTCAACTAGTTCAACCCTGATGAAGGATGCGCTCGCCGGTGCTGCGGGCAATCAATGGCTGGTGGCAGATGAACAGGTGGACGGCAAAGGGCGCCGGGGCCGGTTCTGGAACTCCCCAAAGGGTAATCTATATTCTTCCTTGCTGCTTATCGATCCTGCGCCCTCTGACAAGATCGCACAGCTTTCATTCGTGCTGGCGCTTGCCCTTCGGGATGCTGTTTTGGCCGTTAATTCAGGGGGTGAATTGACGCCCGAGCAAGTTGAAGTCAAATGGCCAAATGATTTGATGATCAATGGTAAAAAGTGTGCCGGGCTTTTGCTTGAGGGCGGCGCTTTGAGGCAATCACGTTTTGTAGTTATTGGGCTTGGGGTGAATGTTGTTTCGCACCCAGACAAAACAAATCATCCGGCCAGTAATTTGAATGAATTGGGTATACCCACATCTGTTGAGCATTTTTTCCCGTACCTAAGTGATGCGATTGCGCAACGGCTTGCTGAATGGGAAATGGGTCATGGCTTTTCATCTATTCGGCAGGACTGGTTGTCCAACGCCTATAGAATGGGGCAAGATATGCGGGTGAATACGAGCACTGAAAGTTTTGTAGCGCGTCTTGATGGGGTCGATGAGACCGGCAATTTGATTGTTGACCATCAAGGTCGTCAGCGCACAATCACAGCGGGGGAAATATTTCCGCTCGATGTAAATTTTGAAAGCAATATTTGATGAGTGATCAATTGGTTTTCGTGCCCCTTGGTGGGGTTGGCGAAATCGGTATGAATTTTGGCCTATATGGTTATGGCGCACCCAGTGAGCGAAAATGGCTTATTGTCGATTGCGGCCTGACTTTCGCCAGACCGGACCTGCCGGGCATTGATTTGGTAATGCCAGATATAAGATTTTTAGAGGACGAAGTTGAGAATATCGAAGGCTTGGTCCTCACACATGCTCACGAAGACCATTACGGTGCGCTGTTGGAGCTTTGGCCCTATCTTGAGTGCCCAGTGTTCGCGACGCCTTTCGCTAAGGCGATGAATGATTCAAAAGCGCGTTCCAACAACTACACAGAAAACTTGCCTGTTGTTACGACCGTAAAGCCCGGTCAAAAGTTTGAGGCAGGCCCGTTCTCGTTGGAACTGATTAATGTTGCACACTCAATTCCGGAGAGCTGCTCGCTTTACATCGAAACCGAGGCTGGACGCGTCTTACATACTGGTGATTGGAAAATCGACCCGTCGCCTGTGGGCAATGCCCCAACTGATGAGCGTCGCTTCAAGGAATTGGGCGAAGATAAACGCCCGTTAGCGGTAATTGGTGATAGCACCAATGCGATCCGTGATGGGTCAAGCCCCGGCGAAGGTGAAGTTGCCGAAACGCTTGATCGACTGATTGCAGACGCCCCGGCGCGTGTCGCCGTGACGATTTTCGCGTCTAACGTTGGGCGCATGATTTCGATTGCTCGTGCCGCGCAAAAAGCGGGCCGTCATGTGGTGGCGGCTGGCCGTTCGGTACACAAAACCAGCGAAATTGCGCGCGATCTTGGATTGATGGATGATCTTGAGCCGTTTTTGGACCAAGACGCTTTCGGTTATTTACCACGCGACAAGGTTGTTTTGATTTGCACCGGTTCACAGGGTGAAAGCCGGGCTGCAATCGCTAGGATCGCTCGGGATGATCATCCGGTTATCACGCTCAATAAGGGCGACAAAGTCATTTTCTCGTCCAAAGCCATACCTGGTAATGAACGCGAAGTTGGTGATGTTCAAAATATGCTGATCAATCAGGGTGTTGAAGTTATTACCGACAAAGACGCCTTAATTCACGTTTCCGGCCACCCGCGTCGGGATGAGTTAAAAATGCTTTATAGTTGGGTAAAGCCAACAACATTGGTGCCTGCCCATGGTGAAGCCATGCATTTGAACGCCCACCTGAAGTTCGGCCAAGAGCTTGGTATTGAAAACTGCCTG
Source organism: Maritalea sp. (assembly GCF_051251695.1). NCBI lineage: Bacteria > Pseudomonadati > Pseudomonadota > Alphaproteobacteria > Hyphomicrobiales > Devosiaceae > Maritalea > Maritalea sp. The sequence goes on from NZ_JBPOEU010000009.1 coordinate 26,051, forward strand.
AGTGTGCGCAATGGCGATATGGCTCAACTTTACCCAGTCGCGAGTGTACATAAGGATGAAGTGCCGCACGGCCGGGTCTATCTGGATGGCGAAATATTATGTCAGCCTGACGAAAGTGGCGTACGGGACAGACGACGTTTGTCGTTTAGTGGTTCTGTGAATGTCTCGCTTTGCGTGACAAGCAAGGGGCAGCTATCTGGCAAGCCGCAATTTGAACTTGTTGGATTGCCGGCATTTGTTGATGAAGACGGTGATTTTGGCGAGGTGGTGGAGCAAGCCATTGCTGGTGTGCTGAAGTCGATGCCGCAAAAACGACGCTCAGACAATAAAGCTTTAGCAGAGTCACTGCGACGTGGTGTTCGCTCAGACATTAGTCAGCTTTGGGGCAAAAAACCGCATGTGAAAGTGTTCGTGCATCGGGTATGATGGGTTTGATAGGGGTATCGCTATGGATTTATTGAGTTCGATCGCACTGTATTTTGTTCTTTGGTGGCTGTGCCTGTTCATCATGCTGCCCATTGGCGTGCGCGCTGCGCATGAGGATGGGCAGAGCGTTGAAGTCGGTCACGACCCAGGCGCGCCAACCAAACCAAAACTGAAGTTGAAGATGCTTTTGACAACAGTACTTGCAGGTGTGTTGCTCTATTTATTGAGCTTGGGGTTGGCCAGCGAGTGGTTGATAAACTACTGGAGCTAACGCCTGTAAGTGCTTGAAGTCAAAATAAAGCAGAGCCGAAGCTCTGCTCATTAGTGTCGCGACAATTCATTGGTCTTATACTTATTAATGCAGCCAATGTTCCTCCCTAGACCTTGTCAGCGAGATGGGGAACGCCGTTTAAGTTTTGGCAACCCTCTCATTGGGTTTGGACACTAACAAGGGATTTGTTGGGAGTCATCAACTTTTTGTCATCATCATGCAAATATTGGCATGTTTGGTTTACTGGAACGCTTAATGACTGATTTTGTGGTTTTGGCTTGATAATTTCGGACATTTGGCGTTTTCTCGCAGCCGAACCTTCAATTTGAATACTCGAGTCGAAAAGAGCTGCTACCACTATGCGCCTTTCCCGTTATTTTCTGCCCGTCCTAAAAGAGACCCCTAAGGAAGCCGAGATCGTATCGCACCGCCTAATGCTGCGTGCTGGTATGATTAAGCAAGAAGCCAGTGGGCTCTATGCTTGGTTGCCATTGGGCTACAAAGTGCTGCGTAAAGTTCAAGCGATAATTGAGCAAGAACAGAACCGTGCGGGCGCAATTGAAATGTTGATGCCGACCTTGCAGCCTGCTGATTTGTGGCGCGAGAGTGGCCGGTATGACGACTATGGCAAGGAAATGCTTCGGATCGAAGATCGCCATGGCCGTGATTTGCTTTATGGACCAACAAACGAAGAGATGATCACATCGATCTTCCGTTCAAGTGTGAAATCCTACAAGGATCTGCCGCTCAATCTTTATCATGTGCAGTGGAAATTCCGCGATGAAATCCGCCCACGTTTTGGCACTATGCGCAGCCGCGAGTTCTTGATGAAGGATGCTTATTCCTTTGAACTCGACAAGGAAAACGCTATCAAGGCCTACAATCGCATGTTTGTTGCCTACCTGCGCACATTCCGCCGCATGGGTCTAACGGCGATCCCAATGCAGGCAGAAACCGGCCCAATTGGCGGTGATCTAAGCCATGAGTTTATCGTGTTGGCGGACACGGGCGAAAGTGGCGTGTTCTGCGATAGCGCATTGTTGGATAAAGCAATTCCATCCATCGATGTTGACTATGATGGCGATCTTAGCGGCATAGTTGCGGATTGGACGTCAATGTATGCGGCGACAGAAGACATGATCGAAATGGACAAGTTCGAAGCTGATGTGCCACAAGATCGTCGGATCGCCGCGCGTGGTATTGAAGTTGGCCAAGTGTTCTATTTCGGCGAGAAATATTCTGAGCCATTGGGCGCGAAAGTCACCAACGCAGACGGCGAAGAAGTTGCCGTGCATATGGGGTCATATGGCATTGGCCTGACGCGTGTATTGCCCGCGATTATTGAAGCCAGCCACGATGATGATGGCATTATCTGGCCTGTGCCAGTAGCGCCATTTGAGCTTGGGTTGATCAATTTAAAAACTGGCGACGATAAATGCGTTGAGACCTGCCAATCGCTTTATGGTGGGTTGATGAAAGCCGGTATTGATGTGCTTTACGATGATCGTGATATGGGTGCAGGCGGCAAGTTCGCGACGGCCGATCTGATTGGTTTGCCGTTCCAAATGATTGTTGGGCCGCGTGGTCTTAAAAATGGCGAAGTTGAAATCAAAGATCGTAAAACCGGTGAGCGCAGCAACGTTTCGATTGAAGCAGCAGTTGAACACATTCGTTCGATTATCGAACCATTACGTTTGGACACAATCTAATCTATGGCAAATAGCGGCACATCAGTGATTGAGAAAAACCGACCATTTTCTGCGTTTGAATTCATGGTGTCCTGGCGATATCTAAGGGCGCGGCGCGAGGAGACATTTATCTCCGTCATTGCGGCGCTAACGCTCACTGGCATCGCCATTGGGGTTGCGACGTTGATTGTTGTCACATCTGTGATGAATGGTTTTCGTGCGGAATTGTTGGACAAAATCCTTGGATTGAATGGCCACTTCACTGTGTTTCCGATAGAGGAACAGTTCGAAGATTATGAAGATGTACTGCTGCGCTTAGAAAAAATTGACGGTGTTCAATCTGTTGTGGTGTTTGCTGAAGGGCAGGCACTGGCATCTGGCGTTGGCCAATCTACGGGCGTTTCAGTTCGCGGCATGAATTTACGTGATGTTGAAAAGCTACCGGACCTGAAAAAATCGGCCATTTTGGGTGGATTTGACGGGTGGGACGATAGCCGTGGCTTGGCCATCGGCATTCGGCTTGCACAAAAACTTGGCGTTTCAATCGGCGATCCGGTGACGATTATTACACCAAACGGAATTGTGACGCCTTTTGGGACAACGCCACAAATCCGTTCTTACCCAGTCAACGTAATCTTTGAACTTGGCATGGTCGAATTTGATAGTTTTTACGTGTTTATGCCTTTGCAACAGGGGCAAAGCTATTTTCAGCTCTTTAGGGATGAGTTGAAAGACGGCGAGGGGCCGCTGCCGCTGGATGCAACGGACGAGCAGATTGATGCGGCATATGAACGGATATACCGGGCAAGCGCGATAGAGATATTTTTGGATGATCCTGACGCAACAACAGCGATGCGTGAAAAGTTGCAGTTGGCCGCGGGAAGACCGATGATCTTCACCGATTGGCAACGTCGAAACGAGACGTTCTTTTCTGCCTTGCAGGTGGAACGCGTGGTGATGTTCGTTATTCTTTCGATGATTGTTCTTGTCGCGGTATTTAATATTATTTCGTCACTGGTGATGCTGGTGAAAGAAAAGAACGCGGATATTGCTGTTTTACGCACGATCGGGGCGACCCGTGCATCAATTATGCGCATATTCTGCATGACAGGCACAGCCATCGGTGTCGCCGGCACATTGCTTGGCTTAGTGATTGGATTAGTGATTGCCGCCAACGCGGAAAGCCTACGCGCCTGGATATCTGACACAATTGGCGTAGCGCTATTTCCACCTGAAATTTTCTTTTTGTCAGAACTACCATCGAAAACCGATCCAGTTGAGGTTGCTTTCGTTGTCGGCCTGGCGTTGTTCCTAAGCTTTGCCGCTTCGCTATACCCCGCATGGCGTGCGGCCCAATATGACCCGGTTGAGGCACTTCGTAATGGTTGATCAAAATGTCAAACTAAGCCTTGTCGATGTTCATCGTCACTATAAACAGGGCGAGGGCCAGCTTAAGATTTTGCAAGGCGCTTCTTTGGAGATCCTTAGCGGTGAGATTGTTGCTCTGGTGGCGCCATCGGGTGCTGGTAAATCCACCTTGCTACATATTTCGGGGTTATTGGAGCGTGCGGATGCCGGTAAAGTCGGCATATGCGATGTGGCGACTGATGGGCTTGGCGACCGGGAACGGACGCTCGTTCGTCGACAACATGTTGGCTATATTTATCAATTCCATCACTTGTTGCCTGAATTCAGTGCAACAGAAAACGTGATGATGCCGCAACTCATTGCAGGCATTTCAGATGATGTTGCCCGCGCACGTGGCGACGAGTTGCTTGGCATGATGGGGCTAACAGAACGCGGAACACATAGACCCGCGCAACTGTCTGGTGGTGAACAACAGCGTGTTGCCATCGCGCGCGCGTTAGCCAATAAGCCCGGATTGATTTTGGCGGACGAGCCAACTGGAAATCTGGACCCTGAAACAAGCTCGACCGTGTTTGACTTGTTGGCAAACTCCATTCGCAATCATGATGCAGCAGGGCTAATCGCGACACACAATTACGACATTGCAAAGCGCGCTGACCGTATTTTGACGCTTAAAGACGGGCAGCTGGTGCCGTTTGAATTTTAGTTTTTGGTTGGGACGGGTCCAGTGGTTTAGTCCTTTTGGGCTTTTGATTTTTGGCGCAGCCTTTGTATTTCAATTACCGCTTCTCCAAGCGTTTTGCCCACATTTTCTTTCATCCAAGTCATGGACGCGATTGTAAACTTGAAGTCGTTGCCCAATTGCTGGGTGAAAAACCTGCGTACATTTTGGCTGGTTTTGTAGCTGTCCGTGATGATTGTATCCGGTGTCAAATGCTCACTATGCCAGTCAAAATTTGATTTGTTGTTTGGCATTTTGTTCCTTCAAGGTGTCATCCATGCGGTCAGGTTGATCACGATTTATGCGATAGCATTTCACGATATATCCAAAATAAATTCAACCAGCCGCGTTGTTTACCATAAATGCTTGACCTGTGGACCAGTTGTTGAAAAGCTGTGGACAAGAACAAAAAGGGAATATATAAGAACAAACAGGAAACATGGAGATTGATATGACACACCTTATTAAAGACATGATGGCCCTTTGTTCTATTACTGCATTTAGTGGCGCCGTATTGGTTTGGTTAGATATACTTTCTTCCTTATCCTAAGCTTTGCCTCTGACACTTGTGTATGAGTTCAGATATCGGCTTGGCGTGGCGGCTTGGCTCTGACAAAGATAGGGAATTATGACAAACGGTCCCGGCTTCATACATTTACATGCGCACTCTGCTTATTCGCTTCTTGAAGGAGCGATTAAGCTGCCCAAACTTATCGACTTGGCTGTGGCTGACAATCAGCCAGCCTTGGGTATAGCTGATACTGGGAACCTGTTCGGCGCCCTACAATTTTCAGAGATGGCGAGCGGTAAGGGACTGCAGCCAATTGTTGGTTGTGAAATACCAGTTCAGTTCGAGCCACCCGAGGACATTCCGGGAAAAGAACGCAAGAAATTTGCCAAAGAATCAATTGTGCTTATCGCGCAGTCCAAAACGGGATTTCTGCATTTAAGTGAATTGGTATCCCAAGCTTATCTGCAGAGTGAGGATGGGTTGGCTCAACTTCATCTTGATTGGATGGATGGTGAACTGACGGAGGATTTGATCTGTTTGACGGGCGGTCTTGAGGGCGGCATTGATCCCGCTTTTGCCCAAGGATATGACGGTGTCGCCAAAAGCCGCCTCAATTCTCTGAAAGAACGCTTTGGTGACCGCCTCTATATTGAACTTCAACGCCACGATATTGATCGCCAGAAATTGGTTGAGCCACAACTGATCGACTACGCTTATGAAAATGGCATTCCATTGGTTGCCTCCAATGAGCCGTTCTTCGCCAAAGCGGGAGACTATGAATCTCATGATGCGTTGTTGGCTGTCGCGGAAGGTAGTGTTTTAGCGCAGACCGAACGGCGCAAACTCTCGCAAGAACATTACTTTAAGTCGCGCCAAGAAATGTGTGACGTTTTTGCCGACTTGCCCGAGGCGCTAAACTCGACGCTTGAGATTGCGCAACGTTGCAATTTTCGCCCCAGAAAACACGCACCAATTTTACCGAATTTTGCTGCACCAAAAGATTTGTCCGCAGAAGATGCTGTAGCGGCAGAAGGCGCGGAGCTTTCACGGCAGGCCCATGAAGGGCTGGAACTTTTCCTAAAAGAAATTGGTCCGGCTGAAGGATTAAGCGAAAAAGTCTATCGGGATCGATTAGATTTTGAATTGAACGTCATTATCAACATGAAGTTCCCTGGCTATTTCTTGATTGTTGCGGATTTTATCAAATGGGCGAAGAATAATGGCATTCCCGTAGGGCCGGGGCGTGGGTCTGGTGCGGGTTCTCTCGTTGCATATTCACTGACCATCACCAACCTTGATCCTTTGCGCTATAACCTTCTTTTCGAACGGTTTTTGAACCCGGAACGGGTGTCGATGCCCGATTTCGACATCGATTTTTGCCAAGATAGGCGTGAAGAGGTGATCACCTATGTTCAAAAGAAATATGGTGCCGAGCAGGTTGCGCAAATTATTACGTTCGGTTCGTTGCAGGCGCGGGCTGTTTTGCGCGATGTGGGTCGGGTGTTGCAAATGCCTTATTTACAGGTCGACCGAATTTGTAAATTGGTGCCTTCCAATCCTGCGAACCCCGTTACCCTAACAGAAGCCATTGATGGCGAACCCCGCCTTCAAGCGATGCGTGATGAAGATGAAACTGTTGCGGAACTGTTGACCATCGGGCGAAAGCTTGAGGGTCTTTACAGACACGCTTCGACCCACGCCGCTGGTATTGTAATCGGTGACCGGCCTTTGCAGCAATTGGTGCCGCTCTATCGCGACCCCCGTTCTGATATGCCTGTTTCCCAATATAACATGAAAGTGGTGGAAGACGCTGGGCTCGTTAAATTCGACTTTTTGGGCCTTAAAACGCTTACTGTCATCGAGTATGCGGTGAACATTATCAATCTTGACGGTGGTCAGTTTGAGATTGAGAAAATCCCTCTCGACGATGAACTGACCTATTCGCTTTACTCCAAGGGTGAAACGGTTGGGGTGTTTCAGGTCGAGAGCCCAGGAATGCGTCGTACCTTGGTTGATATGAAACCGGATAGGTTCGAAGATGTTATTGCGCTTGTAGCGCTTTACCGACCCGGTCCGATGGACAATATTCCAAGTTTTTGTGCGCGTAAGCATGGTCGGGAAAAACCTGACTATATGCACGAGAAGCTTAAACCGATCCTTGAAGAGACCTTTGGCATTATTGTTTATCAGGAACAAGTAATGCAGTTGGCGCAGGTGCTGTCGGGTTATTCACTTGGTGAAGCGGACGTGCTGCGACGCGCGATGGGTAAGAAGATTAAGTCTGAAATGGATAAGCAAAAAGCATTGTTCGTTGATGGCGCGGTGAAGCAGGGCGTTGAGAAAACGCAAGCCGCTAACATTTTCGAACTTGTCGCTAAGTTCGCCAATTATGGGTTTAACAAATCTCACGCTGCTGCCTATGCATTGGTCTCGTATCAAACCGGTTATCTGAAAGCTCATCATCCAAAAGCATTCCTGGCTGCTTCGATGACGTTGGATATGGGGAATACTGAAAAACTTAATGATTTCAAACGAGAAGCGAATAGACTTAATATTGAGGTTCAACCACCTTGCGTGAATTCGTCCGAGGTTCATTTCTCAGTTCATGGTGAAGCCATTCACTATAGTCTATGTGCGGTGAAGGGCGTTGGGCGCAACGTCGCCCAGCATATTGTCGCTATTCGTGGCGATCAACCTTTTGCCGATTTGGCGGATTTTGCGTCTCGTGTTGACCCTAAAATTGTCAATCGGCGTGCTTTGGAAACGCTCACATGTGCTGGTGCATTCGATCAAATGGGTATCCGTCGTGAGGAAGTAATGTCCGTCGTCGATGTGATGGTGAGTTCTTCACAACGCGCAACCAACAATCGTCGTGAAGGTGTTGTTGATATGTTTGCGGCCGACAAGCCCGAACCCATTATTCCAGCAAAAGGCATTAAGTCTTGGGCACTGTCTGAGCGGTTGGCCAAAGAGTTTTCCGCGATTGGTTTTTATTTATCGGCGCACCCGTTGGATGATCATAAATCCCTTTATAATGAGGGTTATGTGCAGAGTTGGATATCGTTTGAGAAAGCGGCTCGAAACGGCGCGCGCGCAGGGCGGCTGGCAGGCACAATTGCAACCAGAAACGACAGAAAAACCCGCAAGGGCTCGTCGATGTCCATTCTTACATTGTCTGATCCGTCCGGGACATTTGAATGTTTGGTGTTCTCGGAGCAATTGGATCGATTTGACCAGTTACTATCTCAAGGGCAATCTGTGGTGCTTGAGGTCGAAGCAGATTCTCAGCCTGACGGGGTGCGGTTAATACTGATCAATTTGCATTCCATTGAAAAAGCAGTTGCTCGAATGGCAAACAAGTTGACGCTTTATCTGGAGAATACCAAAGGCTTGTCATCATTGCAAAATCAGCTCATTCGCGGCGGTGAGGGGCAAGTTAGCGTTGTAGTGATGGGTGAGGATCGGGCAAAAGAATATGAAATTGAATTGCCTGGAAACTATAGATTATCTCATGAACTTGCCAGTTCGCTAAAGGTTGTACCGGGCGTTGAAGATGCCAAGGTAAGCGTGCAAAAGGCCAATGGTTAGGGGCTTTTTTCCTATTGGTTGTCATTAGTGCTGTTTAGCACCCATTTGTTGTTGCCATTTCCATGTTTCTGGGTTAAGTCCGCGCTGTAAATTCACACGCAAGGTTGGGTTATCCACATTGGACGCCTACCGGTGATGCTTTTAAAGTATTGCAATGCCTTGCGGAGGACATAACCGGTTTAAAGGAGAAGGCCCCATGGCACTTCCAGATTTTTCTATGCGTCAACTGCTAGAAGCAGGCGTACATTTCGGACACCAAAAACACCGTTGGAACCCAAAGATGGAAAAGTTCATCTTCGGTGTTCGTAACGATATTCACATTATCGATTTGGCTCAAACTGTTCCTAACTTGCACCGTGCGTTGCAGTTGGTTTCCGATACAGTGGCTGAAGGCGGTCGTGTATTGTTCGTGGGTACAAAGCGTCAAGCTGCACCAGTTGTTGCACAAGCTGCACAACAATGCGCTCAGTACTATGTTAATTCACGTTGGTTGGGCGGTATGCTCACCAACTGGCAGACAATTTCTAAATCAATCGCACGTTTGCGTCAGTTGGAAGAGCAAAAAGACATTGCTGGCCTAACTAAAAAAGAGCGTTTGCAACGTTCACGCGAGCAAGAGCGTCTTGAGCGTGATCTTGGTGGTATTAAAGACATGGGCAATGTGCCTAATCTTTTGTTCGTTATCGACACAAACAAAGAAGCAATTGCGCTGCATGAAGCACGTCGTCTTGGCATTCCAGTGATCGCGATCTCAGATACAAACTGTGATCCTGAAGCTGTTGATCTTCCAATCCCAGGCAATGATGATGCTGCACGCGCAATCGAATTGTACTGTTCGTTGATTTCACGCGCTGCCTTGGACGGCATTTCTCGTTCGTCTTCTCAGTTTGGTGAAGATCTTGGCGCTGCTGTTGATATTCAAGAAGAGCCAGTTTTGGCTGCTGAAACTGCACCAGCTGCAGTTGGAGAAGCTGTTGCTGCTCCTGTTGAAGAAGCTGCGGCTCCTGCTGCGACTGAAGGCGCTTTGTTTGAAAAGCCTGCTGGTGAAGCTGATGATTTGAAAAAAATCTCAGGTGTCGGTCCAGTGCTTGAAGGCAAGTTGAACGAACTTGGCATTTACACCTACGCGCAAGTAGCTGCGTTTACACCAGAAGACATTGTAAATGTTGATGATCGCTTGAGCTTTAAAGGCCGTATCGAGCGTGATGGTTGGTTGGGTCAAGCTGCTGAGCTTGCCAAATCAGCGTCATAAAAATCGCGTAACAGCCTAGACTAGATGAAATGATTTGCTGGCCTTGTCCGGCAAGAAGGAGTGATAAAATGGCTATCACAGCTGCACTTGTAAAAGAACTACGCGATATGACTGGCGTAGGCATGATGGATTGCAAAAAGGCTCTTGGCGAAACCAATGGCGATTTGGACGCAGCCGTAGACTGGTTGCGGACCAAAGGCTTAGCCAAAGCTGCTAAGAAAGCCAGCCGTGTTGCTGCAGAGGGTTTGGTTGCGGTTGCAACTGAAGGCAATGTAGGCGCCGTGGTTGAAGTGAATTCTGAAACGGACTTTGTTGCTCGGAATGAAGAATTCCAGACAATGGTTGGCCAAATTTCAAAATCAGCTCTCACGGATGGCGCTGATGCTGAAAAGCTTAATGCTGCACCGTTCCCGGGTACTGATCATTCGATTGCTGAAGAAGTAACGAAAAAAGTTACAACAATTGGCGAAAATATGAACGTGCGTCGCAGTGCTGTTGTGACCGTCGAAAACGGTGTTGTGGGCTCTTACATTCACAACCCAGTTGTTGATGGCATGGGCAGCATCGGTATTCTTGTTGGTTTGAAAACAACTGGCAAAACGGATGGTTTGGCTGCACTTGGTCGCCAGTTGGCAATGCATGTTGCGGCTGCTGATCCAGCACCTTTGGCTGTTTCACAAGATGGAATTGACCCAGCTGTTGTTGAAAAAGAACGTTCAGTATTTGCTGAGCAAGCAGCTGAATCTGGCAAGCCTGCTAACATTGTTGAAAAAATGGTTGAAGGTCGCGTTCGCAAATTCTACGAAGAAGTTTGCTTATTGTCTCAAACATTCGTGATCGATGGTGAAAGCAAAATCGCTGACGTTTTGAAAGCGGCAGAAAAAGATGCTGGTGCTCCTGTTGAAGTGACTGAGTTTGTTCGCTTCGCAATTGGGGAAGGCATTGAAAAAGAAGAGCAAGACTTCGCTGCCGAGGTTGCGGCGGTTGCTGGTACAGCCTAACCTTTCACGCAAAGAGATTCTCTTTCTCATTGTAACAAAGGTCAGGGTGGCTAATGGCCTCTCATTCGCATAAGCGTATATTGATTAAAGTCTCCGGCGAAGCACTTGCTGGAGACAATTCATTCGGGATTGAACCCGAATTTCTCGACCAGGTTGCGCGCCAACTCTGGGATCTTTCAGATTCAGGTTTAGAAGTTGCAATTGTTGTCGGTGGTGGCAATATTTTTCGTGGCATGTCGGTGGCGGCAGGTGGCGCGGATAGAGTCGTGGGCGACCATATGGGCATGTTGGCAACAGTCATAAACTCTCTTGCGCTTGGCGACGCGATAAAGCGTTACGGTGGCAAAGCAAAGGTTTACTCCAACATTGCAATGCCTTCGGTTGCTGACACCTTTACCGTGCGGGATGCCCGTCGAGCTTTGGAAGAGGGTAAAATTACAATTTGCGCAGGTGGTTCGGGTAATCCATTTTTCACCACTGACACCGCAGCGGCGCTTAAGGCGGTGGAGCTTCAATGTGATGCCTTGTTTAAGGGTACCCAAGTTGATGGTGTTTATTCAGCTGATCCAAAAACTGACCCAACCGCGACAAGGTTTGACAAAGTTAGCTATGACGATGTGATCTCCCAAGACCTTAAAGTTATGGATATGGCTGCATTTGCTCTAGCGCGTGACAATGATCTGCCGATATATGTATACAAACTAGACGTTGATGGGGGCGTTCGCGCCGTTATTGAGGGGACCGCACTGTCGACTTTGGTTGCTGGTAGCGTAGAATAAGGAATAAAACGATGACAGACTTTTCAATCGCGGATCTTGATGATCGCATGAAGAAATCCATAGTTTCCATGCAAGAAGAATTTGGCGGCTTGCGCACCGGGCGTGCAAACCCCAGCCTTTTGGAACCTGTGATGGTTGATGCCTACGGGTCTAAAATGCCGATTAGCCAGGTTGCTACAGTTTCTGCAGCTGACGCGCGCATGTTGACAGTCCAAGTTTGGGACAAGTCAATGACGCAAGCTGTTGAAAAAGGTATTAGAGATAGCAATCTTGGCCTTAATCCTGCCTCAGAAGGAACGCTTATTCGCGTTGCGTTGCCTGAACTGAACGAAGAGCGTCGTAAGGAACTTACTAAGGTTGCAAACCAATATGCGGAGCAAGCCAAAGTTGCTGTTCGTCATATTCGTCGCGATGGCATGGACGCATTAAAAAAATTGGAAAAAGACGGCGATATCGGCAAGGATGATTTGCACTCAGAATCTGAGAGCGTGCAAAAACTTACCGACGGTGCTGTTGCTGAAATTGATAAGCTTTTGGCGGCTAAAGAAGCCGACATTATGCGGGTTTAACAAAACTGGATTGACGACCTTTATGGACAACGCCGTTGCCAAAACTGTTATAGACATCGCGCCGGACCAGTTGCCGAGCCATATTGGTGTCATTATGGATGGCAATGGTCGTTGGGCACAGGCCCGCGGCAAACATCGATCAGACGGTCATCGAGCAGGGGTTGAGGCCTTAAGACGTCTCGTTACTTGCGCTGTCGAATTTGAAATCAAATATCTGACGGTGTTTAGTTTTTCCTCGGAAAATTGGCGTCGTCCGCAGGATGAGATCAACACAATATTGGGATTGATGAAGAAATTCGTCGCCTCAGATATTGGTACATTTGCAAAAAACAATGTTCGAATTCGTATTTTGGGTAGCAGGAAAGGACTGAACAGTTCTGTACTCAAGATGATCCAGGAGGCTGAGGAGCGCACAACCCAATGTACGGGCCTTCAATTGAATATTGCGTTCAATTACGGTGCGCGCGCTGAAATTTTGGATGCGACGATTGATATCGCCGAGCGGGTTGCTCGTGGTGAGTTAAAGACGCAAGATATTGATGAAGATGTCATGTCCCGTGCACTTTATACCGGCGGCCTTCCTGATCCTGATATCATTTTTCGTACAAGCGGTGAACAGCGCCTATCCAATTTTCTTCTTTGGCAATCAGCCTATTCGGAGTTCGTTTTTTCGCAGGAATTTTGGCCTGACTTCAGCAGAAGCTCGTTTCTTGATTTGCTTCACACTTTCGCTACCCGCAAGCGCCGTTTTGGCAATATTGAATAGTGGTGGGTGTGTCAAAAGAACCTCAAAAAACATTAAATGAGAACTCTGGTCCGTCATGGAACGATCTCGGACCGCGTTTGATTTCGGCGATGTTCCTAATTCCCATTTTTGTTGCGGCAATAGTTATCGGACAGTTAGCTGTGGCGTTGCTCATCGGCGCCGTACTGGCGGTTGCCTACCATGAATGGTCACTTATGACCGGCGGGGGGAAGGTAAGTCGTTTTTCCTACTTCATTATGGGTATGTTGGCTTTGAGTTCTATTGCCTACCCAGCTGTCGGGTTTTGGGTGTCTCTTGGTCTATTTATATTCACTGGCATTTTGGCGATGTTGTTGAATGATCGAATTGGCAAATGGCCAACAAATGGTATAGCTGCTGGGTTTTTGGGCTTTTCAGGTCTTTGCGTTTTAGCGCTGAGAGGTGATACAAATCTGGGCATATTGGCTGCGGTTTATCTGACTGCTGTCATTTGGCTGACGGATAGCGGCGCGTTTTTTGTGGGGCGTCAACTGGGCGGTAAAAAGCTTGCGCCAATAATCTCTCCATCTAAGACGTGGAGCGGTGCCGTTGGCGGTCTCGTTTTTGGAACATTAGGCGGAACGCTCGTTTGGGGCTTTGGCACATTGTCCCCCCTGTGGATTGGTATTTTGATTTCGGCCGCGATTAGCGCATCTGCTCAAATCGGTGATCTTGCGGAAAGTGCCCTAAAACGGCATTTCCTGATTAAAGATAGTGGCGACATCATTCCCGGCCATGGCGGTGTTTTGGATCGCATTGATAGTTTTACAGTGGGCGCGGTATTGCTTTATTTTATTGGCGTCGCACACTTCACATCAGACCATGTCGCTGAGGGCGTCTTGCTTTGGTAGCCTGAGTTTCGGTGACAAAAGGACAAGTTCTTGGAAAGTTTTCTCGCACCATTATATACAATCGTTCCGTTTTTAGCGGTTCTCACAGTGATCGTCTTTGTTCACGAGATGGGTCATTATCTCGTTGCGCGATGGAACGGCATTGCAGTGGAAGTGTTCTCCATTGGATTCGGGCCAGAACTTTGGGGATTTAACGACAAAAACGGTACGCGTTGGAAGATTTGCGCCGTCCCCCTTGGTGGCTATGTTAAGTTTGTGGGCGATATGAATGCGGCCAGCGTGCCAAACCATGATCAACTTGAAACCCTTGACCCGCAGACCAAATCTTCGCTGTTTTATTTCAAGAATGTTTGGCAACGTATTGCCGTTGTGATTGCAGGGCCAATAGCAAATATCCTTTTTACCTTTGTTGTTCTTTATGGACTGCTTATGGGGCTAGGGCGCTATACGCTTGATGCGACCATTGATGAAGTACAACCTGACACGCCCGCTTCAATTTCCGGTATGATGCCACTTGATAAAATTGTGCGTGTCGATGGCTATATGGTCCGCAGCTTTGGCGACTTTCAGCGGCTTATTGCAACAAGCCCTGACCGCGATGTGGTGGTCCAAGTAGATCGCCAAGGACAAATTATCGACCTCAATGTACGTACTGGCGTTCGTGAACGAGAAGACAGATTTGGAAACACGTCAAAAATTGGTTTTCTGGGCGTTTCACGGCAAGCTGAACAAGAAGATGTGGTGTTTGTTCGACCAAACCCGGTTGAAGCCGTTTTCATTACCATTGACGACATGGTGCTAATCGTTGATCGGTCTTTCGCATTTTTAGGCGAGCTCATTGTGGGGCGAGGGGACGTTGAACAACTTGGCGGTCCAGTTAAAATTGCTCAAATATCAGGCGAAGCAGCAGCTTTGGGCATCTTTACGCTTATAAATCTGATGGCGCTTTTGTCACTGAATATTGGTATCTTTAATTTGTTCCCAATTCCAATGTTGGATGGGGGACATCTGTTCTACTATTTGTATGAAGTGGTGCGCGGTAAGCCGTTGAGCCAACGTATACAAGAAATTGGGTTTCGCTTTGGTCTGGTTATCGTCATGTCGCTAATGGTGTTTTCTCTAATAAACGACATATTTTAGCGAATAGACTCGGCCCCTAGATGCTAAAAAAGTGTTGCACAAGGGGTGCAGTGCAAATCTTTTGGTAACTCAAAGCCCTATTTAGTCTTGCGTTTGGCTTAAGAAACAGTAAAACGGATCATGGAGTTAGTGTCGCGAGGGACAGAGTTGTGTCTGTGCTCGTGCGGGAAGTGCTGAAAGGCGTCAGAGAACAATGATTGCACGAACAAGAATATTGCCAAGTATAATACTGGGTTTGTTACTGGTTTTGGGAAGTCCTCTCATTCCGGCTCAAATCAGCGGTTTGCTTGGTGTAAATGCCGCACATGCGGCGACAATTCGTACAATTGTAGTTAACGGCAACCAGCGTGTTGACGATAGTACAATCGTTTCCTTCCTTGCTGTTCGCAAAGGGCAGAACGCTACTGCATCAAAAATCGACGAATCGATTGATGCACTTTACCAAAGCGGGCTGTTTTCTACCGTCAATGTAGCCTCTTCAGGCAGCACGCTTCGGGTAACAGTTAAAGAAAATCCAATTATTTCATCGGTCCTATTTGAGGGTAACCAAAAATTCTCCGATGCTAAGCTTTCAGACTTGGTTGATGTGGGCTCACGCGGTGTTTACACCGAGGCCGCCGTTGCACAGGACGCGCGTAATATTGAACTTGCATATGATCAAGCAGGCTTCAATGCCGTATCCGTTACAACACGTGTAGAATCTGCGGCGAATTCTCGTTTGAAAGTTGTCTTTGTCGTTGATGAAGGTGACCGTTCTGGGATCGCAAAGATTACATTTACCGGCAATAAATCTATCGGTGATGCGCAGCTTAAAGCTGCGATCCGTACACGCGAGTCACATTTGTTGAGCTTTTTGTTCCGCGATGATGTGTATGACGAAGATAAACTAAACGTTGATAGCGAATTGGTGCGTTTGTATTACGCTGACCGAGGTTTTCCGGACGCACAGGTTCTTTCTGCGGTTGCGGAGCGCGACCTAGAGCGCAATGCTTATTTTATCAATTTCACGATTGATGAAGGTGAACGCTATGAGTTTGGAACAATAGGCATCGAGACGAGCATTGCAGGTATTGATGCGAATACGTTGAGATCTTCAATTCGTACGCACGAGGGCCGTCGTTACTCTGTTTCGAGCCTCCAACGTACCGCAGCGGACATGGCGCGCGACGCTGCATATCAAGGACATTCATTTGCTGAAGTTCGTCCTCGTATTGACCGTGACCTAGAAAATAAGCGCTTTAACATCACTTATTTGGTCGATGAAGGTGCGCGTCTTTATGTGGAACGCATCAATATTTACGGCAACACAAGAACACGTGATTTCGTGATCCGTCGCGAATTTGAATTTGCTGAAGGTGATCCGTTCAACCGCACATTCTTGGCCGCTGGTCGTGAATCATTGCAGGCTTTGGGTTTCTTCTCTCAAGTTCAAGTTAATGCAGAACAGGGCTCATCAGCAGATCAAGTTGTGATCAATGTTGTTGTTGAAGAGAAATCGACCGGTAGTTGGGGTGGCGGTGCTAATTACTCTCCACAGTCTGGCTTTGGTGTCGAATTATCCCTTGAAGAGCGAAACTTCTTGGGTAAAGGTCAAAGCTTGAAATTGGCACTTGGCGGTACATTTGGCAGCCGGACTTATGATTTTTCCTTCACTGAACCTAAGTTCATGGGGCTTAACATCTCTGCTGGTATCGATGTTTACCGTCGTACGATTGATGAAGATAAGTATTATAACTACGGTACAGATTCGACTGGTTTTCAGGTTCGTATCGGTGCGCCGATTGTAGACAAGTTACAGTTGGGTGTGTTCGGCGGGTACGATATCACGACGTTCTCAGATGGTACGGGGACACCACCTAAACCAATCGATAAACCTGCATATATTCCGACATCGTTGCAGAAGGCATTCTTGGGTTACTCGCTTACCTACACTGATGTAGACAGCCAGTTGTCACCTAGCGAAGGCTACGCTATCAGCCTTGTTCAGCAATATGTGGGCATCGACCATAACTTGCTGAAAACCGAACTTAAGGGCCGTTACTATATTCCGGTCTTGCCTGACCATGGTGTGATCGCCAGTGTTAAAGGCCAAGTCGGTATGATCAATGCTCTTGGCGGATCGAACGCGCACCCAACGGAAACTTTTGTTCCGGGTCAAAACCTAATTCGTGGCTTTAAGGCGCGCGGCTTCGGTCCGAAAAACGGTTCAAATTCGCTGGGTATATCTGAGTATGCGACATTGTCTGCTGAGGTTGAATTTCCAATCCCAGTTGTACCTGAGAGTTATGGCTTGAAAGGTGCAATTTGGGCGGACGCAGCGTATCTTGGCGCAAGTGCGATTAATCCTGCTTTGATTACCAGTGGTAACACTGTACAAACGCGGACATCAATTGGTGCAAGTATTCTGTGGGACTCACCACTTGGGCCACTTCGCGGAGATTTCGCACACGTACTCGACAAAGATGTTGCAGACCAAACACAGGTGTTTGCTCTTACGATTTCGACATTGTTCTAAGAGCGAAGTTTCTGGTTATAGAAACGAAGTTACTTGAAGACTATTGGGGATCGCAGACACAATCTGCGATCCCTTTTATTTAGGATGCAATATGGTCGATAATCGATTTTTCCCTTTGGATAATCACCCAACACTTGATGAGCTACTTGAGTGTGCAAGTGCCAAAGATGGGCTTGATGTCAGCAATGCTGACCTTTCTATCCAAATTGTGGGTGCTTCGACCGTTCCTTTTTTGGAAAAAGGCGAGTTGGGGTTTGTCGCTAGCGAACAATATGTCGACGCACTGAAATCAACTAAGGCCGGCATTGTTATATTGCCAGAAAACATGGTGGGTCATTGTCCTGCAGGAACTGAATTTATTGTTTCTTCAAATCCATACAAGACTTTCACTTTGCTTATTACCGCACTTTATGAAAACTCACTTCGCACACAATATGCAGGGCTAAAGTCTTGGTCAGCAGCGCTTGAAGCAGGTGATGTCGAAGTCGGGGAAGGGTGTGATATCGCCCCCAACGTCATGGTAGGTGATAACGTCAAAATTGGCGATGACGTAGTACTAGGACCAAATTCAGTGTTGGGACGTGGGGTAACCGTTGGTCGTGGATCAACAATTGCTGACAATGTGTCGATTTATTTCGCGCATGTTGGCGATAAGTGTTTGATCCATTCCGGGGTGCGCATTGGTGCAGATGGGTTTGGCTTTCTTCCAGACGCGACGGGGCCACGAAAAATCCCACAATTGGGTCGCGTGGTAATCCAAGATGATGTTGAAATCGGCACAAATACCAGCATTGATCGAGGCACATTGGATGACACGATTATTGGTGAGCAAACAAAAATTGATAACCTTGTTCAAATCGCTCATAATTCGATAATCGGGCGACGGTGTCAGCTTTCAGGGCATGTCGGGCTTGCAGGTTCTGCTGTGTTGGGCGATGGCGTTTTGTTGGCAGGACGAGCGGGTATTTCCAACAAGGTAAAAGTTGGTGACGGCGCAATCGTTTTTGCATGTTCGCTGGTAACCAAAGATGTACCAGAGGGCAGCATGGTTGGTGGCTCTCCAGCAACCGATATTAAATTGTGGCGCAAAGAGGTCGCGGCCATTCGGCGGCTGGTTCGACCTAAGAAGTAATTGGGGTGTTTATGACTGAGCGTGAATTAACTGCATTAAATATAGGCCGGTTGCTGGAATGCTTGCCGCATCGTTATCCATTTCTCATGATTGACAAGATCATTGAGATAGATGGTGATGAGTCTGCAATTGGCGTTAAAAATATCACCTTTAACGAGCCAATTTTTCAGGGCCATTTCCCCGGACAACCCATTTTTCCCGGCGTTCTGATTTTGGAAGGTATGGCGCAGACTGCTGGTGCCATTGTGATTGCAGAAGAACAAAAGAGCGGCGACAAATATGCTGTCTTTTTGCTGACTATTGACAAAGCTAAGTTCCGAAAAACAACAGAACCCGGCGATGTGTTGGAATATCACATTAAGAAGATACAGCGTCGTCGTAATGTCGGTAAGTATGAAGCAAAAGCGATTGTTAACGGCGTTGTCGTTGCACAAGCCGAAGTTGGCGCCATGATTGTCAGAGACGAGTAGATTATGACCTTAATTCACCCCACGGCAATTATTGGTGACAATGTTTCGCTGGGCGAAAATGTCAGCGTTGGCGCTTTTAGTGTTTTGGACGGTGAGATTTCTGTTGGTGATAACACGATCTTGCATTCCCACGTGGCGGTGGCTGGCAATACCGAAATCGGCACGGGATGCGAAATATTTCCATTCGCTTCCATCGGTCATTGTCCGCAAGACAAAAAATACGCTGGCGAGTTAAGCCGACTGATCATTGGCGACAATTGTACCATTCGTGAGAATGTGACCATCAATCCTGGTACCAGCGGTGGTGGCATGGAAACGGTAATTGGCAACGATGTGCTGCTAATGGCTGGTGCGCACGTGGCGCACGATTGTCAATTGGGCGACCACGTCGTTATCGTAAACCATGTGGCGCTCGCCGGGCATGTTACGGTTGATGAGCATGCCATTGTTGGTGGCTTGAGTGGGGTGCATCAATTTGTTCGCATTGGTGCTCATTCCATTATCGGCGCAATGAGTATGGTCGAAAACGATGTGATCCCTTTTGGTTCTGTGTTGGGAAACCGAGCCTATTTAGGGGGACTAAATTTGGTCGGATTGAAGCGACGGAATTTTGACAGGGAAGAAATTCACACACTGCGCGCCGCCTATCGAATGATTTTTTCAAATGAGGGTACCCTGAGAGAGAGGGTGGAAGACGCCGCTGACATTTTCAACGGGCATGAACTTGTTGATATTGTTGTGAATTTCGTGCGCAAGCCATCGGAGCGTTCCTTGTGTATGCCCAAAAACGGCGTGGACTCGCATGAGTAAGCTTGCGTTGCTTGTCGGGAACGGAGAGCTAGCCAAAGCTTCAGAACAGGGTGTTCGGGCACAGTACAGAGATGAATTTGTTATTTGGTCCATGACTGGGAATTCATCTAACCCTGCTGATAATATCAATGTTGGTGATCCTACGACATTAATTGATCGACTTCGTGCAGAGAAAATCGAGGTTTTATGCGCGGTTGGGGCAGTTGAGTTGTCACCGGAATTGCGTACCAATGTTGGTAAATATCTCGTTGAACACTACGCTGGCAAGTTGGATGTATCCGACATGGGATTGGAAACGGCCTACCGTACAATCGCCAAAGATGCTCGCGTTGATATTAAAGGCATTCATGATTTGGTGCCGGAACTACTCGCTGGTCCTGGGCAGATTGGCGGGCCGGAGACCGACGTTTCGACGAATGTACTTGGAAATATGGTGCAATTGGCCCGGACGGTTGCGCGCACAGACCTCGGTCAATCAGTTGTTTTTCATGGTCTGCGCCCCATCGCTGCAGAAGACGTTTTGGGCACGGATAGCCTAATTGAACGGGCAAAGATTATCGCCGAAAAACTCAATATTCAATCCGGTGAATTGACGCTGGTAAAGGTGGCAAAACCACAACAAAGTGGTCTAGGTGACATGCCGACGATTGGGCCGGAAACGGTGATTAATTGTGCTGCTGCGGGTGTTGGCTCCATTGTGGTTGAGGGGCAGAAGTGTTTGATTGCGGATAGAAAACGGTTTGTTGAACTTGCGAATGAGTTGAACGTCAGTGCGTTTGGGTGGGGATAAAAGGTGCGCCTTTTTGTTGTAGCAGGTGAAAGTTCTGGCGACCAACTTGGTGCAGATCTAGTGACCAGACTACGTTTAAAGACTGAAATTGAGCTGTTTGGTGTTGGCGGCCCGGCATTGGAAGAGGTGGGGATAAAATCCCTGTTTTCGATGAGTGACCTCGCTGTAATGGGATGGCGTGATGTTTACATGCGCTTGCCCAAACTGCTTTGGCGTTTAAAGCAAACAGCTGATGCAATAATCGCCCAACGTCCTGATATTGTTGTTTTAATCGATAGCCAAGAGTTTTCAAATCGCATTGCTGCGCGGGTGCGCAAGGCCTTGCCAGATATCAAAATAATTCTTTACGTTGCGCCGTCGGTTTGGGCATGGAAGCCTGAACGGGCGAAAGAAATTGAGCCGCTATACAATGAACTATTGGGCGTGTTGCCTTTTGAGCCGGCTGTGTTCAAACAGCTTGGCGGACCGGTATGCCACTATGTTGGGCACATTGGCGAAGGGTTGATCCGCGGGGATAAAGACACAGCACAAGACCAGTTTTTGCTGCTACCGGGTAGTCGTGCGGGCGAGATAAAACGCAATCTTGCAGAGATGAAAATGAGTGTGAATTGGCTGCATGAATCGCATCAAACTACGCCACTTTGTCTGGCAACAGTCCGGAACTTGTCCCGAAACGTTTCGGAAATATTGCAAGACCCATTGGTTGCCATCGGCGAGGGGCGTGAGACGTTCAAAAAGTTTGTGAAAAGTGCCAAATCGGCCATTGCTGTTTCAGGTACAGCGACACTCGAAATTGGTTTTGCCGATGTGCCACACGTTACGACATACCTTGCAGAGCCAAAACAAATCCGGGCCTATGAAGAAAATAACCGTCCGTTGATCAATCTCAACAACATAATAGTTGGCAGGAAGTTCATTCCCGAAGTGATCGGTATGCGTGATTTATCAGATGAGATTTTGCGAGAAGTGCAGAACTTGATGGGTAGCGACAAAGTGTTGGCTGACCAACGCGCCGGACTTGAAGAAATGCGCACCAAAATGAAAGAAGGGGAGCCAGAAGCTCCCCGTCAAAACCCAGAAGATCGAGTAATCGAACTTTTGAACTAGCGTTGCGCAATATCCACATAATCGCGGAAAGTCTCGCCAGTATATAGCTGGCGCGGACGACCTATTTTTTGTTTTGGATCTTCGATCATTTCTGCCCATTGCGATGTCCAACCAACCGTTCTCGCGAGGGCGAAAATTGCTGTGAACATTGATGTTGGGAAGCCAATCGCATCCAAAATAATGCCCGAATAGAAATCGACATTTGGATAAAGTTTCTTCTCGATGAAGTATTCGTCTTCCAAAGCGATCCGCTCAAGTTCTTGAGCAACTTGTAACGTTGGGTTGTTTTCAACACCAAGCTCCGCAAGCACTTCTTTCGCCGTCGCCTGCATGACAGTGGCACGAGGATCAAAGTTTTTGTAAACGCGGTGGCCAAAGCCCATCAAACGGAATGGATCTGATTTGTCTTTTGCCCGGGCTACAAATTCTGGAATACGATCAACAGTGCCGATTTCGCGCAGCATGCTCAAGCAAGCTTCGTTTGCACCACCATGTGCAGGGCCCCAAAGTGAAGCAACACCAGCGGCAATACACGCAAATGGGTTTGCATGTGATGAGCCAGCAAGACGCACAGTGGATGTTGATGCGTTTTGTTCGTGGTCGGCGTGTAGCGTGAAAATCCGGTCCATCGCCTTGGCGATGGTTGGCGAAACTTCGTATTCTTCAGCCGGTACAGCAAAACACATGCGCAAGAAATTTGACGCGTAATCAAGATCATTGCGTGGTGAAACAAACGGTTGCCCGATGGAGTATTTGTATGCCCATGAAACGATTGTTGGGATTTTAGCGATCAAACGGTGCGAGGCAATAACGCGCTGCGCCGGATCGGTAATGTCTGTTGAATCGTGATAGAATGCAGACATTGCGCCAACTGCACCACAAACAATAGCCATTGGGTGCGCATCGCGGCGGAAACCTTCAAAAAACTTCCCCATTTGCTGATGTAGCATAGTGTGTCGTGTGACGGTGTTTGAAAATTCCGCAAACTGGTCGGCGGTCGGCAACTCACCCTTTAAGAGCAAATAGGAGACTTCCAAAAAGCTTGATTTTTCAGCTAGTTGTTCGATTGGATAGCCACGGTACAACAAAGTACCTTTGCCGCCATCAATATAGGTGATTGCTGATTCTGTAGATCCGGTGGACGTGTATCCTGGATCAAATGTGAAATGCCCGGTTTGAGCATATAGAGAACGGATATCGATAACGTCAGGACCAACTGTGCCTGAAATTATGGGGAATTCATAACTTTTGCCATCAATTTCTAATTTTGCAATCCGATCGGTCATAAGCAAGGCCTCCTTCAAGATTTCAAAAAATTTAGACTCAGCGAATCGTCCCCACAAACGTAAGCGTCGTCGACCTGCAAATCAGGTTGCGCATGAGGTACCGGATTTGACGTTAATTCGCAAGCGATGAACGCCAATCCAATACCAAATTGCGTGTTTATACCGCAGTGGTTTCGCTCAGACGAGACAAACTTTCTTCTTTGCCTAACAGTAACAAAACATCAAAACAGCCGGGGGAGGCGTTCTTTGCGGTCACAGCTGCCCGAATTGGTTGAGCCACTTTGCCAAACTTGAGATCGTTTTGTTCCGCAAAAGCGCGAAGCGCAGCATCGATTCCATCGTGGGACCAATCGTTCAGTCCTTGGAGAACTGGTTGGACATTGCGAAGAATGTCCAAGTTTTCACCCTGTGTCGCCGCCAATGCTTTATCTTCAAACGCAAGTGGACGAGCGGCAAAAATAAATTCGGCGGCCTTGTTCAACTCGAGAATGGTTTTGGCGCGGGTCTTAAGTGCGGGCAGGGCCTCCCTAACCGTTTCAGCGTGCTTGGTTAGACCTTTGAGCGCCGTTTCATCTTCAATTTCTTCTGCAAGCGACACCATTAAATCAAACAGGCGTGCGTCTTCACTTGCCTTAATGTAATGCGCGTTCACATTTTCCATTTTGGCAAAATCAATGCGGCTGGCGCCTTTGTTAAGCCCGCCATATGAAAACCACTCGATAAACTGCTCCGATGAGAAAATTTCCTCATCGCCATGGGCCCAACCTAGACGTGCAAAATAATTGCGAATTGTTTCAGGTAGATAGCCCATACGTCGATAGTCTTCTACGCCAAGTGCGCCATGCCGTTTTGACAGTTTTGCACCATCTGGTCCGTGAATAAGCGGCGTGTGCGCCATCGTCGGAATGTGCCAATCAAGCGCATTATAAATCGTGATTTGTCTTGCCGAATTCACCAAATGGTCGTCACCGCGCAAAATGTGAGTGACCCCCATATCGTGATCGTCAACCACAACGGCCAACAAATAGGTCGGGGAACCGTCAGAGCGCAGAATAACAAAATCATCAAGGTTTTCAGCCTTGAAATGCACGTCGCCTTGCACCTTGTCATGAACCACGATTTCGCCGCTGGTTGGTGCTTTGATCCGCACGACAAATGGTGTATTTGCTGGCGCATCGCTTTCAGGCCGATCTCGCCAACGACGATCATAGACCATTGGGCGTCCGTCTGCTTTCGCCTTCTCACGCATTTGCGTCAATTCTTCAGCGGTGGCGTAGCATTTATAGGCTTTGCCTTCCGACAGCAATTGATTGGCAATTTCGGTGTGTCGATCGATGTTTTTCGACTGGAAGATTGGCTCACCTGCATAGTCCAGCCCCAACCAATCCATGCCGGTGATGATGGCAGCAATGGCTTCGTCGGTTGAGCGATCTTTGTCGGTATCCTCAATGCGCAGCAACATTTCGCCGCCAAGAGATTTGGCCAAGGCCCAGTTGAAAAGGGCAGTGCGGGCATTGCCGATGTGCAAAAATCCGGTTGGTGACGGCGCAAACCGTGTAATCACTTTATCTGTCATGCTGAGCGTTCTCAATTATCAAATGAAGGCTGATGGCACCGCTTGTTGCTCCGAGATGGAGGCAATGCTGGCGAAATTTTGCAGCATGTGTAACATAAGCGGAATATTGCGCAAGATAGAGGCGAGCTAATGGCCGCTTTTGAAGGCGAAACGATACTTAAAAGCCATACTCAATTGTCGCCCAAGGGCGACGAACCTGTAAGGTTGCGCCCGAATGCGGCAGTAAAACAACGCAAATCGCCTGCTAATCTGCTCGCCGATGCCGTTTCTAGTGCAATTTATCATCGTCAGTTCATTGTGCTGCTGCCATTTGCGCTGATATTTGGCATTTCCATCTATAAAAATGTTCGGTTTGAACCAAACTGGATGGCGGTTTTGTTCGTTCTTTTCGTGCTGGGTATTTGCTTTATTTGGCAACGAATTCGGCAGCGAACAGGAAGGGCTTTAGCGCTGACACTTGCTGCTTGGTTTGGCTATTCCTTAATTTCGCTGAGCGCCCAATGGTTCGGCACCTTCATGATCAGCTATCCTATGGCAGTTGACCAGCTTTCGGGCGTAGTTGTTGCCCGAACGGTCATCCAAGGTAGTAAAGAACGGCTGGTGATTGACCAACTGGCTGGTGATACGCGCTTGGTGAATGTTCGGCGTTTGCGGCTGAACGTAAAAAGCGAACATTTTGACCCGGAAAATGCATTCCAGCTGGGTGATCGAATTGAATTGCGGGCGCGAATTATTCCCGTGCCCAAGCCGGTTTACGCTGATAGTTATGATGCGCAATTTCACAGTTTTTTCGCGGGAGTAGGTGGGTTTGCAAGTTCCTTGGGACCAGCCAAAATAATTGAGCCTGGTGGAAAATCTCTTTCGGCAAACATTGATGGGTTGAGGTGGTCGATTGGAAATCGGTTGGATCAATATTTGTCAGATCAGCAGTCGGGCATTGCACGAGCACTGATAATTGGTGACCAATCTGGCATTGCCAGCGAGCTTCGAGAGGAAATTGCGAATGCGGGATTGGCACATGTGCTTGCCATTTCCGGGCTTCATCTCACGTTGGTTGTGGGCAGTGTATTTATTCTGGTTCGACTGTTTATATCGCAATTGGTGCGGCATGACCGACGGATAAAACCAATGGCGGCATTGGTGGCGATTGGGGTGGCAATTGCGTATCTTTTGATTTCTGGTTCAAATTTGGCGACCCAAAGGGCTACTTTGATGTTGGTTTTGGCTTTTATGGCTATCATTGTGGGCCGCCGCGCCATCACCATGCGTAACGTTGCTCTTGCGGCGATTGTGATCATCTTGATGTTTCCGCATGAGATTTTCAAACCTGGGTTCCAGCTATCTTTTGCTGCAGTGGTCGGACTGGTCGCAGTTTACGCAGGCATTGGCCGGTCGGCCATCGTTTTTCCCTATTGGGCAAAATTGTTTGGCGGGATTGCGCTAACCAGCTTGATCGCTGGAATTGCGACAGCCCCGATTGCTGCGGTGCATTTTCAACAATTCGCGCCGCTAGGTTTGCTCGGCAACCTGATCGCAGTGCCCATTGTTGGGTTTTTTGTTTTACCGTGTGGATTGATTTCGGTGCTTTTAATGCCTCTTGGTCTTGAGGAACCATTTTTGCTGTTGATGGGCGCAGGCATCGATTTGATCGTTCAAATTGCTAAACATATTTCGGCCATAAGTGCAGATTTCACACAGACGCCAATGTTGGCAAATTGGGTTTTGCCTGCATGTTTGGTGATGCTCGGATGGTTGAGCTTTTTCCATGGAAAAATCAAATTTGCCGCACCAATTGTTTTCTCAATCTGCCTGTTTGCTTTCGGGCCAGCCAGACTTCCGTTTGCAGTTATATCTGACAGCACACAAGCGATAATTGTAAATAATGGGGCGTCGTTCAATCAGCTCGGCCGCAAATCAAACAGTTTTACAACAAGGGCTTGGTCTGAACGGTTTGGCGCCGATATGCTAAACAATGAAGCGATTGGCAATTGTGACAAACATGGCTGCAGCGCTCAGATCGACGGACTTGTCATTTCTGCAGTTAAAAACAGCGTTGGCTTACGGGAAGATTGCCCCAATGCCGACATCCTGATCGTTAGGCAACGGCGGTCCGTTAGTTGCCCGAACGCGTTAGTGATTACACAAAAAGAATTAGACCGGTTCGGCGTCGCCACATTATTTAGGAACAAAACCGGAGGTTTTGACGTGAAGTGGGCACTAGACGATGAAAACCGACCATGGCGTCCTTGAGTGCATAAAAAAACCCGAGCAACCGATGCGAAAAGCATAGCTGTCGGGTCAAGTGTTCGCAATCGGGGATGTTGGGGCCACTAGGTCCCAACGGGGTCAGTACTTGCGAAATAAACCAACCAATCGTCCTTGAACCGCTACTTGGTCAGGGCCGAAAATTCTTGTTTCATAAGCAGGGTTTGCTGCTTCTAAGGCCACGGACTGACCTTTTTTGCGCAAACGTTTCAATGTTGCTTCCTCGTCATTGACCAAAGCGACAACAATTTCACCATTGCTGGCCGTAACCTGCTTTTTGATCAGTACCGTGTCACCATCAAAAATGCCTGCATCAATCATAGAGTCGCCGCTAACCTCGAGCGCATAATGCTCGCCGCCAGCCAACATTTCAGGTGGAACCGATATGGTGTGACTTTGTTCTTGAATGGCTGCAATAGGAACACCGGCCGCAATTCGTCCCATCACAGGGATCGTAACAGGCGCGTTGGGGTTTTCATCCTGCGCAATTGTGGAGGCGGAAACAGGTTCTCTGGCGCGGCCAAGATCACCTTGAATGACACTGGGTTCGAACTTGGACTTCTTACCACCAAGAGACGGGTTCATACTGTCTGGCAAACGAATGACTTCCATCGCTCGCGCCCTGTTGGGCAGGCGACGAATAAAGCCCCGTTCCTCCAAAGCTGTAATTAAGCGGTGAATACCGGACTTGGACTTTAAGTCCAAAGCATCCTTCATCTCATCAAATGAGGGCGGTACACCACTTTCCTTCATGCGCTCATGAATGAACATAAGCAGTTCATGTTGCTTGCGGGTCAACATTTTGAAGTCCTTTACAGCCTGAAATAGAATCGGAACAAATGTTGAACAACTATAACTGTTCTTTATATGTTCTGCAAGTGGTGCAGAATTTGTATCCATTTTGGGGCGACCTAACTATGTGTTCAAATTGCAACAATTGGAGCGCATGTGCCAAACTGTCGCAGTTTTTAGTTGCAGTTGCATTTCTGCGAGCGTATTGCACGATTGTCTTTAAAACAGGTTGGTCCCGCCAGCCATAACGCCAAGGAGGTTTCATATGTTCACATTTCAAACGCTTCTGGCAAATTGTTTGCCAGTTTAACACTAGCGCAACTGATCCTTTGTCCAGCGTCCTAGCTGCTGCATTTTAGGATTCACCTTTCAACTCTCTTTGTCTGCACACGGTGTGGATGATCAACAATCAGTCGCTGTTCGTTCCTGCGCAGTTTTGCGCGGTGATTTCAGTACAAATTTATTCAAAATGAGGAGCGGCGGAGCTTTGTGGTTCTGGCCGAGCATATTCACATGAAAAAACAACACGCAATATCGGAGCAATATTTCGAACGATTAGGCCGCTTTGGTCAGGTTTTCCTGAACTATATTGAGGCACGTCAAAAACGGAAATTGGTACGTGCCTATTATCTGGGGGCTGGTGAATTAAGCCCGCATATTAGAAAAGATATAGGGCTTAGCGATGAACGAAACTATCATCAATAAACAACGTATGAAGGGGCGGTCTAATCAACACCGCCCTTTTTTATTGAGGTGAAACTTCTGTCTCTACGCCGGATAGTTTTTTGGCATTTGGCGACAGGAAAAACGCAATCACAAAAAGCACCGTCATGACGAGAACAATGGTTGGGGCAGGTGCGCTGTCGATGAAAAAAGCAAGATAAACCCCGGTAAAAGCAGACCCCACACATATGCATAATGCCCAAATTAACATCTGCTCAATTCGACGGGTGATGAGATAAGCAATAGCCCCCGGTGCGACCAAAAGTGCAATGGCGAGGATGATGCCGACCGCTTTAAGCGCGGCCACAACGCTGAGTGAAATAATCGCTAAAAGGCCGTAGTGCAGCCATTTAACCGGCAGTCCGATGGCACTAGCATGTTGAGGGTCGAATATGTATAGCAACAAATCTCGCCATCTGAACGCGATCAAAATGGCGATGAGCGCGGAGATAATACCTGTTTCAAACAGGTCATAAACGCTGATGCCAAGCATGTCGCCAAACAAGATGTGATCAAGATGGATGTCTGTTTCAATTTTTGTGTAAAGCACAATGCCAAGGCCGAACATGCCCGAAAACACGACCCCCATTACCGTATCTTCTTTAACGCGCGCGTTTTCGGTTATGTAGCCCGTCGAAATTGCGCAGGTCATGCCAGCGGCAAACGCGCCAATCGCAAGCGGGATGTTTAAAATATAGGCAAGTACTATGCCCGGAAGAACTGCATGTGAAATGGCATCGCCCATCAAGGACCAACCCTTTAGCACCAAAAAGCAAGATAAAAGCGCGGCGGGAATAGACACCAAAATCGAGATGATGAACGCATTGCGCATGAATTCAAATTGGAACGGCATTAATGCCAGTTCGAAGAATTCGCTCATTGGCTTGCCTCCGGCTGTGCCATTCGGCGTTTGCGTTGGGCAAGAATGCCGTGCTTTGGCGCAAATACAAATGCCGTTAGAAACGCGAGCGTTTGCAGCACAACAATAATGCCGCCGGTTGCCCCGTCTAAAAAGTAACTTATGTAAGCCCCGACCAAGGCACTCATGGTGCCGATAAAGACGCTAACGGCGATCAAGCGGGGGAATCTATCCGTTAAAAGATAGGCTGTTGCGCCGGGTGTGACGACCATTGCGATAACGAGAAACGCCCCAACAGTTTGCAACGCAGCGACCGTGCAGGCGCTCAAAAGCGTGAAAAACAAGATTTTCAAAGCAGTGGGGTTGATGCCGATGGAGCGTGCATGTTCCTCGTCAAAAAATGTCACCATTAAGTCTTTCCATTTCAACAATAAAATGGAGAGTGAAATCACTGAGATGATGACCAATTGCACCATATCTGAAGGCGTGACAGCAAGAATATTGCCTAGCACGATGGTTTGAATATTCACCGATGTGGGAAATATCGACACCATAAATAATCCCAGCCCAAAGAACGATGTAAAGATAAGGCCGATAATCGCATCTTCTCGCAACTTGGTGCGTTGGTTGAGAAACAACATCGCCCCAGAGGCCAAAGCACCAGAAAAGAACGCCCCAACGGAAAATGGCAGGCCGAGCATGTAGGCTCCAGCAACACCGGGAACAATTGAATGGGAGAGCGCGTCGCCGATCAGCGACCACCCTTTGAGCATCAAATAAGCAGACAGAAACGCGCATACGGCGCCCACCAGCGCGCTAACCCAAATGGCGTTGCGCATATAGCTATAGGTGAGGGGTTCGAGCAGCAGATCAATCATCTTTTCGGCTCTTCGAACGTCGATGTTTCATCTTGTTCTGCTCGCCATACATCACGAGAGGGCGTTCGTCGTCGGTGATGACAGCGATTTGCCTTGCATCTTCATCGTCGTGCAAATCGGTGCCACCAAACACGAAATGACGCAGTACGCCGCCAAATGCTTTTTCCAGATTATCTTGGGTGAAGACATCTGCTGTTTTGCCATAAGCAAGGACAGTACCTTTTACCAAAATGGTGCGGTCGCAGAACTCGGGCACTGATCCCAAATTATGGGTGGATACGAGGATGACTTTGCCTTCGTCGCGCAACGCCCGTAATAGCGCAATAATGGTGTCTTCGGTTTTGACATCAACCCCAGTGAACGGTTCGTCCAATAGAATGACTTCGCCTTCTTGTGCCAAAGCGCGGGCAAGAAAAACGCGCTTCTTCTGTCCGCCGGAAAGTTCGCCAATTTGCCGATGCCGAAACTCTTCCATGTTCACACGGGCCAATGCCTGATTGACCATTTCATGGTCGTGCTTTTTCGGGCGGCGCAAAAAGCCCATATGTCCATAACGCCCCATCATCACCACGTCTTCGACCAAAACTGGGAAGTTCCAATCGACATCTTCGGTTTGGGGCACATAGGCAACCAGATTTTCTTTTAAAACGTCGCGGACGGAGCGTCCTAAAATTTGTACGTCGCCAGTGGAAATTGGCGCAAAGCCCATAATGGATTTGAATAAGGTGGATTTACCACTGCCATTAATGCCCACCAGCGCTGCTATCGTGCCTCTTGGCAACTGAAACGTAGCGTCGCGCAAGGCGGTGTGCCCATTGCGATACGTCACGGTAACATTGGACACATTGATGCCCTGTTGGGAGTTATTCTCAACTATAGTGTCATGCAAATCGTTCATTGTGACAGCCCATCGGCAATGGTTTGAGATGTAACCCGCAATAAATCAAGGAATGTCGGCACGGCCCCGTTCTCATCAGTCAACGAGTCCACATACAAAATACCAGCATATTGAGCATCAGTTTCGCGGGCAACCTGTTCCGCCGGTGAAGATGAAATGGTGCTTTCGCTAAATATCGCTTTGATGTTGTTGGAACGAATTTGGTCAATCACATTTCGTACTTGCTGCGGTGTGCCTTGCTGATCTGCGTTGATTGGCCAAAGATACAATTCTTTAAGGCCGAAATCTCTGGCCAAATAACTAAATGCCCCTTCGCTCGTCACCAACCAACGCTGGTCTTCTGGAATTTGTGAAATTGCCGCTCGAATAGGGTCTACTGTGGCCGTAATTTCAGTTTTGTAACGCTCAGCGTTTGCAAGATAAGTTTGTGCATTTTCAGGGTCATGCGTTGCAAATGCCTTTGCAATATTATCGACATAGATCATCGCATCACTTGCCGACATCCATGCATGTGGATTTGGTTTGCCGGAATAGGGGCCATTGGAAATGCCCATCGGAACAACGCCGTCACTTAAAGTGACGCTTGGCACATCGCGGAGATTGTTGAAAAACTTTTCAAACCACAATTCCAATCCCAAACCATTCCATAAAATCAGATCGGCATCTTGCGCGCGAATTATGTCGCGTGGCGTCGGTTGATAATTATGAATTTCCGCGCCAGGTTTTGTAACAGATTCAACAATAGCCACATCACCAGCCACATTCCGCGCCATATCCGCGATGATGGTAAAGGTGGTGACGGCCTTGAACTTGGCAAGTGCCGGCGTTGCTGTGCTGATGGCCAATCCAGCAAGAAGAGCACCCAGCGCGACAAAAGACTTCGTTAAAGACATCTATTTACCTATCAACTCAATTTGTTTGTTGAGATTACGCTAGTGCAACTGCAAATCGTTTGCAACAGCTATTGCGAATGATTTGCAAATATGAATTCCAAGCGTTCAAACCCATCCAAGACCGAATCTCAAGCAGCAATAGGAACCAAATCGGTTGGTGGCAATTCTGCCGGCATTTCAGCGCGAACGAGGGCAAGTGAGACAATTTTAAGAACGACATCTTTGTAACTCATGCCGTAGTTTTCAAAACATGCTCTCGGGAAATAGCTAGATACCGGGGTCATGCCGGGGACTAGATTTGCTTCCATGAAATAGGGTACGTCGTTATCATCCATTTTGATATCGATGCGGCCAAAATCTTGCACTTTTAGTGCCGTAAAAATTTGATCAACAAATCTCTTGATCAATGACAGTTCCGGCTCGAAGAGTTGGCCAAGTTGTTCATTGTTTCTGGATTTCTCCAAACAGCCTAATATCCGATCACCCCTTATGTTGACGGGCACGATAATTTCAACGGGCGATATTAAACGCAGGCTGTTCGAAGGATCGTCTAGCACAGCGACCGTAAACTCCCGTCCAGATAAATAGGTCTCAACAAGAGCTGGAACGCCATAGATCGAATAAATCTCATCAACCTTTGCAAGGTAGCTGGGGAAATCATGAACCAGTGAGTTTTCGTCAATGCCGTTCCCATTTGCCGCGTCCATTGGCTTCACGAACAATGGGAAGGGGAACGGAAGTTGATTTTCCCGCCGAAACGTTTTTGGTGTCGCCATAAAGAACCGAGCAGTTCGCAACCCGGCATCAAAAACGGCTCGTTTCGCCAAGGCTTTGTCGGAATCGTATCTTAGCGTTGACCTGTTTGAACCAGTAAATGCGATTTCCCGGTCGGCAAAAAAGTCAGACAACCAAACTTCTTTCCCCAAGACTTCATCGTAAATGTATTTGACGCAAAGCACAGCCAAATCAGGTTTGAGAAGGGCGATCTGTTCAAGTTCTTGGATTGTGCTGACGACATTGAAAGTGACATGGGTGTAGTGGGCATCTAGAATTTCATAAATGCCACGGCTGGTTTCCACCGTGCCGAATGCCGTTTCTTTCATGCCAGTTGTATCAATAGTTACAACTTCTATGTGCTTCTTGATCATATCCGGTCCTTTGATTTGCTATGCATATTTCAAAGAAACAGGTTGCTGACGCAGCAGCCCTTTCGCCAATAAACAGCAATAGGGATGAAGCACGATAACTCGTGTTCAATTGCTGTATACGAGTTGTGTAGAAATACTTGGAAAGAGCGCGACCACAAATGCCCCGCAACGACTTCCGATCAAAAATCAAAGGCCGATAAGAGGTGATAGGCCTCAATTGGGTTTTAAGCAAGGCAACACATTAATCTCCGGCGTCAGAATTTTCGAAACAGTTCTTCAATCCATACATGCTTGCCGCAACAGACGGGCCGATTCCGAACGCAAATAGGATGGTGCCAAGACCCACGGTTCCGCCTAATGTCCAACCGATCAATACTACTGTCAGCTCAATCCCACTTCGCACCCAAACGGTCGGCAGGTCGGTTACACGTTGCAGGCCTGTCATTAAGCCGTCTCTGGGACCGGGGCCTAGATTGGCGATGAGATAGAGGCCAGTGCCAAACCCAATGGCCAAGATGCCGAAAATGACTTGGGGCACACGAATGAGAAGGCTGTCAAAAACGGGTAAGTAGGGAAGTGAAAGATCGATGACCAACGCGATCACAATGGCGTTTAGAACTGTGCCTATGCCGGGAGTTTGTCTAAGAGGAACCCAGCAGATCAGGGCGACGACACTGGCAAAGAATGTCGCAAATCCGATACTCCAACCGGTTTTGTTTGCAATTCCTTGAGCAAAAACCATCCAAGGACTAACGCCGACGCCCGCCACTACAAGCAAAGCCTCACCCAAGCCAATAAAAACCAGACCGATGAGAAGATAAACAATTGCAGCAATGGGCGGTGTTAGGGTGCGTGGGTTCTTCGAGCTCCACCTGAGTAGCGGCACTGCTTTGATCGACAGAAATTGCAACTTTGATTTCATATTCTCAATTTCTATCGTTGTTGCACCAGGAAAGAACTAGCTGTTTGCCCACGGCATAAGCAGCACATCTACCATCTCGCCTTCGCCTTTACCCGCGCAAAGCGGGGGTTGCACCACAAAGCAGTCACTTTGCGCCAGCGAGGTGAGGTGGGCGCTGTCTGACTGCATGTTTGGGTCAACGCTAAGCGAGCCGTTTTCAGAAATAATCAGTTTTGCGCGTCGATAATGTTGACGTGGACCGTTGGCGCTCATGTTGCCATGCAGTGGTAGTTTGACGATTTTATGTGATGGGTCTTGACCCAGTTTTGCTTTGATCGCAGGCACCACGAAAACCGTGCCGGTTACCAATGCAGAAACCGGATTGCCGGGCAGACCGAAAATGGTGGTTTTGCCGATGGTGCCAAACATAAGTGGTTTGCCCGGGCGTACAGCGATGCGCCAAAAACTTAGCTCGACGCCCAGTTCTTCCAACACTTCTTTGACATAATCCCGATCGCCTACGCTGGCCCCACCGGTGGTGACCAGAATGTCCGGTTCCTCGTCCAGTAGACGTTTCAATTCGGCTTTTAGCGTATCTCTGTCATCCTTGATGATACCGCCATCTTTTACCGTCGCGCCAAATTGAACGAATAGTGGCGTCAGCCCGACCCCGTTGGAAGCGATGATTTGATCTTTTTTCAATGTCGAGCCAGGAGGCACCAGTTCGTCGCCCGTCGCCACCAAGGTCAGCGTGGGTGAATTGCGTAACGGCAATTGAGCGTGGTTGGCCGCAGCGGCGAGTGCCAAATGAAATGGGGATAGTTTGGTTCCCGAACGAAGAAGCGCATCGCCCGATGCAAAGTCGTTGCCTTTGTTGCGGACATTTTGTCCAGCAACCACGTCATCGTCGAGTATGACCTGGTCACCGTCACTCGTGATTTTTTCCTGCATGATCACACAGTCAGCGCCTTTAGGCATGGGGGCGCCAGTATAGATGCGTGTGCATTGGCCAGCCTTTAACGTGCCGGTAAATGCCTCGCCAGCGGCAGACACACCCACCATTTGTAGCTTGTTGCCTTTGGCTCCGTCGTCGCTGCTCAAAGCATATCCATCCATGGCACTACCATCGAACGGTGGCTGGTCAAACGTAGCTATGACGTCTTGTGCCAGTATACGACCATTAGCCTTCGCCAATGGCACCAAGTCATCTGCCAAAGGCGTAATGGCATCAACGATAATCTTAAGGGCATCCGCGACGGGCAAAAGGGACATATCTATTCTCGTTTATAATTGCCGGACTTGCCACCGGACTTCTGTTCTAACTGGGTGGGGCCAATGATCATGGACTTATCAAGCGCCTTGGCCATATCATAAATGGTCAGCGCGGTAACGGATGCTGCACTTAGTGCCTCCATTTCAACACCGGTTTTGCCTTCCACCCGCACAAGGGCAGAGATGGCAAAGCTCGCTGTTGCATCATCGGGTTCAATGGATATTTCGACTTTCGTCAGTGCCAGCGGATGGCAAAGCGGGATCATGTTAGCGGTGTTCTTGGCCGCCATGATGCCTGCAACCCGCGCCACGCCCAAAGCATCACCTTTTTTGAGGTTACCATTTAGAACAGCCTTAAATGCTTCGGTGCTCATGGATATTTTTGATGTGGCGACAGCTTGGCGTTGGCTCGGCGATTTAGCGCCAACATCCACCATATGGACTTCACCATCTTCATTGAGGTGGGTGAGTTTTCCACTCATCTATGCGGCCTCGTTGCCGGTCAGCAGCAAGCGCGTTGCTGCAGCGATATCCGTTTGGCGCATCAGGCTTTCGCCCACAAGGAACGTGCCAACATCGGACTTTTCTTCCAGCATTTGCACATCATCAAAAGTGAAAATACCGCTTTCACTCACCAACAATCTGTCATTTGGCACATTCTTGGCCAACTCAATTGTGGTCTCTAGGCTCGTTTCAAAAGTGCGCAGATTACGGTTGTTGATGCCGATCATCTCCGCATCCAGTTTCAGCGCGCGCTCCAACTCTTCAGCGTCATGCACTTCGATTAGCGCATCAATGTTCCAGTATTTTGCTGCTGCATTGAGGTCCTCAGCAAGCTTGTCGTCCACTGCCGCCATAATGATCAAAATACAATCAGCACCCCAAGCTCGAGCTTCCGCAACCTGATAGGGATCATATAAAAAGTCTTTGCGCAGCACGGGAAGGGATGTCGCCGCACGCGCTTGTCTCAAAAATTCTGGCGCGCCTTGAAAAGAGGGCCCGTCCGTCAAAACCGATAAACAGGCAGCACCACCAGCTTCGTAGTCCTTAGCGTGGGCAGAAGGATCAAAGTCGGCCCGGATCAAACCTTTTGACGGGCTTGCCTTTTTCACCTCAGCAATCAGTGCATATTGGTTGGCGGCACGTTTTGCCTTTAGTGCGTTTAAGAAACCGCGTGGCGCATCCGCATTTCTAGCCAATGTTTCAAGGTCACCATAGGGCAGGTCGCCTTTTGCTTTGGCAATTTCTTCGCGTTTATAGGTTTCAATTTTATTCAAAATATCTGTCGTCATTTTGCAACCTCGTTCGATATCCGAACCAACTTATCCAATTGAGCTTTTGCCGCGCCGCTATCAACCAATTCTGCGGCCAGTTCCACACCAGCTTTTAAGTCTTCGACCTTGTTCAAGATCAAAAAGGCCGCCGCAGCGTTAAACAGCGCGATGTCACGATAGGCGGATGGTGTGCCTTCAAACAAGTCACGCATGGCTGCTGCGTTTTGTGCTGGCGTACCGCCCAAAATATCTTTCGTCATAGCGAACGACAGGCCCGCATCTTCCGGTGAGACTTCGAATTCGGTGATGTTTCCATCTTTAATTTGCGCGACATGGCTGGTGGTAATGGTGGTCAGTTCGTCAAGACCATCATGGCCAAACACAACCCAAGCAGATTTTGCACCGTTCTTAAGTAACGATTCAGCGACTGGGCGAACCCATTGCTTGTCATAAACGCCAAGCAAATAGTTCTGAACCCCAGCAGGATTAGATTGCGGTCCGAGTAGGTTGAAAATGGTGCGTACGCCCATTTCCTGGCGGGAAGGGCCGACGAACCGCATGGCTGCGTGGTGGTTGGGCGCGAACATGAAGCCAATCCCGGCCTTGTCGATGCAAGCTGCAATACCAGCGGCGGGTAAATCAAGCTCGACACCAAGCGCCAACAGCGCTTCAGAACTGCCTGATTTTGAGGAAAGGGCCTTGTTGCCGTGTTTGGCAACGGGGCACCCCGCAGATGCGACGATGATCGAAGCCGTCGTGGAAATGTTGTATGTGCCCACGCCGTCACCACCCGTGCCAACGATATCGATGGCGTTTGACGGTGCATCAACTCTCGTCATTTTATCGCGCAGTATGGACACAGCCCCGGCGATTTCTTCAACTGTTTCACCCTTCACCCGTAGCGCCATCAAAAAAGCACCAATTTGGGATGGTGTGGCTTCGCCGGACATGATGATGTTCATCACCGCCCGCATTTGGTCAAAACTTAAGTCGTTGCCACCTGCAAGCGCATTGAGCGTCTCTTTAATGTTCATGATGCGCTCCCACTTTTGGCACTATTGAATGAATTGGCGATATCTATAAAGTTTTGAACCAGCTGCGTCCCACTTTCAGACGCGATGCTTTCTGGATGAAATTGTACGCCGTGTAATGGCCATGATTTATGGGCGATGCCCATGATCATGCCGTCGTCAGACGTCGCCGTCACTTCCAGTTCGCTTGGCAAACTATCTGGATCAATTGTCAGCGAATGATAGCGGGTTGCCGTGAAGCCATCGCTGTTGAGGCCTTTGAAAACACTTTTACCATCATGGCGAATGGTCGAGGTTTTGCCGTGCATCATGCGCGAGGCGCGAACGACATTCGCGCCGAACGCCTCACCAATGGACTGATGGCCAAGACAAACGCCAAACATCGGGATTTCACCTTTGAAATGCTCGACAAGCGGCACACAAATACCAGCTTCTTTAGGCGTTTTTGGTCCGGGAGAAATAATGATACCTTCGGGTGCCATCATTTCGATTTCAGCCAAACTGATTTTGTCGTTGCGCACCACTTCAATTTTAACATCGTCCAGCCCACCAATCAGGTGAACCAGATTATAAGTGAAGCTATCATAATTATCGATCACAAGCAGTTTGGTCATTGGCCCATCTCCGGCTCATCCGCATAGCGCAAAGCCTCTTGGGCTGCGCTTGTAAGGGCGCGTGCTTTGTTTTCGCACTCCAACTGTTCCAGCTCAGCTTTGCTGTCCGCAACAATGCCAGCACCCGCCTGTACGTGGATTTTGCCGTCTTTGATGACTGCTGTGCGCAAGACAATGCATGTGTCCATCCAACCATCGGCGCTGAAATACCCAACGCAGCCTGCATAGATGCCGCGACGATGTTTTTCCAATTCGTCGATAATTTCCATTGCGCGAACCTTGGGCGCACCAGAAACGGTGCCTGCCGGGAAACCAGCGCCGAGGGCATCAATATTGTCGAATTCCGTGCGCAATTTGCCTTCGACGTTCGAGACGATATGCATCACATGAGAGTAATATTCGAGGAAGAATTGATCCGTTACTTCTACAGATCCAATTTCAGACACCCGACCAACATCGTTGCGGCCCAGGTCAAGCAGCATAAGATGCTCGGCCAATTCTTTTGGGTCTGCCAGCAATTCCTCTGCCATTTCACGATCACGTTGTGGCGTCGCGCCGCGTTTACGTGTGCCAGCAATCGGGCGAACTGATACTTTTTGATCTTGCACCCGCACCAAAATTTCTGGGCTGGACCCTGCGATGGCAAAATCAGCGAAGTCCAACAGATACATATACGGGCTTGGATTTGTGCGGCGCAGGGCGCGATAAAACGCGACAGGCGGTAAAGTAAAGTCTGCGGTAAATCGTTGGCTTAGAACCACCTGAAATACGTCGCCTGCGCGAATATATTCCTTGGCAACGCCAACCATGTCTTCAAATTCTTGTTTGCTGGTATTGCTCTTAAAGTTGAGTTCAGCAAGTTCAACGCGTTCTTTGGCGAGTGGCGCTCGGTTTGTTAGCCGCGCAATGGCTGCCTCTAGTCGCTCCTGAGCAGCGTCGAATGCAGATTGAGCGGAGACATTTTTATCAGGACGAACTGGCGTAGCAAAATACAACTCATCTTTGACCGTATCGAACACCGCAAGCAAAGACGGACGCATCAACAACGCATCCGGTGCGCCTATGGTGTCTTCATTATTGTCCGGCAATGTTTCGATCTCTCGAACCATGTCGTAACCAAGAAACCCGAATATACCTGCCGACATTGGTGGCAAGTCCATTGGAATTTCCAACGCGGACTGGTCAAGCAATACACGCAGTTCATCAAGTGGCTTACCAGGAAGGGGACTAAAAACGTCTGGTTCAAACTGTGGGTTGTGATTGATTGATGCTTTTCCGCGATCAATTTTAAACAGCAAATCCGGCTCAAGTCCGATCATAGAGTAACGACCACGGGTCGCGCCACCATGAACGGATTCGAGTAGAAACGTGTTTTTACGCCCTGCAGAGAGCTTTAGATATGCGCCAACCGGGGTTTCAAGATCTGCCACCACGCGACGCCACACCACTTGCGAACTGCCTTGATTGTAGACTTCAGCAAAGGCGGCATAGTGTGCGTCATGCATTTCATTTCCCTAAGATTTTTAGCGTGAGTGTGTATTTGAACTAAGGGCAAGCAACTGGTTAATTGCTGTTTGGTTTACGCTAAAGCCAAAGTCTTCTCGTTTGGCTGCAATAAATTGCTGGTAAACATTGTCAGCAAGTCCCAATCCAAGGCGCTCCAACAATTCCTGATCCACTTCTTCTGGGTCAGCTTCGTTTAAGGCTGATACCTTAAAGATCACATAGTTCCCATCATCGGTCTTAGCGGAGCCAATATAGTCTTCTCCACCTTGGAATGCAGCGGCTGCAACCTGTGCGGTGATGGCACCACCGTCGCCTTGGCGCGTAACGTTGAGCGATGGAAGTGGAATTTGACCCACGGTAGATGCAACCTCAAAAATGTCGCCGCCATCATTTAGCGCGGTCACAAGTTCTGTCGCTTTTTCATCAAGCGCTGCATCATTTTTTTCTTGTATCCAAGAGGCCAAAAGAATCAGGCGCACTTCTTCAAGTGTTTGGTCACGTGCTTGGGTTGTTGAATTCAGATCAAACCATGCCATCGAATCGGCACCCAGTGTAACCGCTGGCAAAAGCTTATCTTGTTCTGCCGCAGCAATTGCGGGAAGGAGCCGGGAAGGAGCCTCAGCAGGCAAACCTTCAAGCCCAATAAGGCCGCCACCAGATGAGGTCACTTCGATTGTTTCAACCGTTAAACCAAACTGGTCAGCGATTGTTTTGATTGGCGCAAGCGTAGCGCGCAACTCTTCAATCTCGTCAATCTTATCGGCGATAAGTGTTTTGGCTTGGCGTTCAGCCGCAAGTTGAGCAACTTGGTCGCGAACCTGATCAAGTGGTTGAGCGCCGCCTTCAACTATGTTTGAAACCACAACCATTTTGTTGGCCGTTTCGCCTGGCACTACTGAAATACCCGCAGCGTTTGCAAAAGCTGCAGTTGCGATATCAGCGTCTTCAATGTCACTTTGTGCGACTTGGCCCAATGTTTGAACATTCTCGCTAAGCCCCATGGACGACAACAAATTGTCGAACGCGCTACCAGATAGATTAAGTCCTGCAAGAACAGATGCCTGTGCGGCGTCATTCAAAGTGATGACTTTAACGTCACGGGTTTCAGGCGAGATGAATGAAGCACCAGTCTTTGCATACTCAGCTTCGATGTCTGCATCAGAAACAGTAATCGTCTTTGCCAACGTTGCAGGGGTGAGTACTAGAATATCAATGTTTCGGGTTTCTTGCGTGCGATAAAAACGCTGATTGTCAGCTAAATAGGTAGTAAGTTCTTCTTCGGTCGGCGCATCAACCTCACCAAGAGCGGTTTCGCCTAGCGTGAAATAGTCCAACGTGCGGCTGTCATTCTCATAGCGATTGGAAATTTCAAGAATTGTCTTTGGGGCAGAAAGGCCACCAAATAGACCATCAACAATCTGATTGCGTTTTACGCTACCCGCTTGCGCTTTTACATATTCGCTTTCTGTATAACCGCTTTGCGCCAAAATTTGGTTGAAGCGCTGACGATCAAAAAGACCAAGTGTGCTGGAAAAATTTGGGTCTTGAGCAACAAGTTTTGCAACCATATCGTCAGATGCACCCACACCGAAGTTCTCAACAAGATTGTCCACAGTAGCGGTGCCAGCCAACTGAGTAATAACCGAACCCGGAATACCGAACGCAACAGCCTGTTCTGGTGTAGGCACCTGACCAGTTTGTTGGGCGAAATTATTAAGTTGTCCACGATAGGCACGCTCAAAGTCGACGGCGGATATAGACTGATTGCCTACACGCGCGACATTTGTGCTCCCTAGATTTGTAAACACATTTGCGATACCGAAGAGGCCAAAGCTCAGGATCAACAAGCCCATAAGTATTTTTGCGACCCAGGTGTTAGAATAGCGTTTAATGGTATCTAGCATTTCGCATCCGTTTATTATTATTGCCAATATCCAGCTCGGAATTACCCCGGCTTGGAGCGGCGCATAATAGACAGGGTGCGATCAAAATCGCAAGGTGAGAATTGGGTGTTTTGACATAAGACTAATTTTATTTCGCAAGTAGCATATAGAGCGACGCAAAGAGGGACATAAATGAAGAAAAAAATCATGCCACTAATCGCTGGAAATTGGAAAATGAATGGCGATGCCGGATCATTCTTGGAAGTAGAAGTGATTAAGGATCGTCTTGCGGCGCAAGAAATAAACGCAGACGTTGCGATTTGCCCACCAGCCACATTGTTGCATCGCATTAGCGTGGCGTTGCATGAAAGCTTGGCTAAGACAGGCGCGCAAAACTGTCATGCTCAAGCAAATGGCGCATATACTGGTGATATCAGTGTGCCCATGATCAGCGAAGCAGGCGGCTCTTATGTTATTGTAGGACACTCTGAGCGCCGGGGTGCGTACAATGAGAGTGACTCCGATGTTCGCGCCAAGGCCGTGGCAGCGCTTGAAGGGGGAATCATTCCGATCGTTTGTTGTGGCGAGTCTTTAGATATTCGCGAAAGCGGCAAAGCCATTGACGTTGTGATAACCCAAATTATTAATTCGTGTCCAGATTTCAGTGCTGAGCAGTCTATTGTAGTTGCCTATGAGCCGATTTGGGCGATTGGCACCGGCAAAACGGCTTCCGTTGCGGACGTAGATGAAATGCATAATGCCATTCGCAACGCGCTCACAAAACGTTTTGGCGACCCAGGAACAACAATCAAAATTCTTTATGGTGGTTCGGTGAAGCCTTCCAACGCAAAAGAGCTGCTTAGCGTTGAGAACGTAAATGGTGCGTTGGTCGGCGGCGCTAGCCTTAAAGCTGACGACTTTTTAGGTATTATTGAAGCGGCTTAACTATGGTGTTGCACAAATTGTTGATTGGCTCTGGCCAAGCGACATATTAGTGTGTAGAACGCGAAAATTCAGA
The DNA here is from genome assembly GCF_051251695.1 of Maritalea sp. Taxonomy (NCBI): domain Bacteria; kingdom Pseudomonadati; phylum Pseudomonadota; class Alphaproteobacteria; order Hyphomicrobiales; family Devosiaceae; genus Maritalea; species Maritalea sp. The sequence goes on from NZ_JBPOEU010000009.1 coordinate 68,641, forward strand.
ATTTAACTCAAGAGAAGATTTCCAACATGGAAACAGTTCTTATTGTTGCGCACCTCTTTATCGTTGTTGCGCTTATTACAGTGATCTTGTTGCAGCGCTCCGAAGGCGGCGCGTTGGGCATAGGCGGCGGTGGCGGCGGTGGACTTATGTCTGCACGCGGTTCAGCGAACCTGTTGACCAAAACAACAGCCATTTTGGCGGCGTTGTTTTTTGCAACTTCAATTGGCCTTACGGTCCTAAGCCAGTTGAATAATGAATCATCCTCAATCCTTGAGCGTGCCACAGAGCAAACAGACGGAAACGTCACCGTTCTTGATGCTTTGAACGATCTTTCCGGTGAAGATTCTACCGGACTTGATCTCCCGGTGCCGGAAACTGAGGCTCCAACTGAGACGACGCCGGCGGCGCCATCCCAGTAAGGGTTTGAAATCAGAGGCGAATTTAGACGGGGGTTATTGGCTCCCGTCTTTTTTTGGGTTTAACGCGAAGTTTTGACTTCGAATCAATCAAATTCAGCATTAAGGTAAAGGCCCATGGCTCGGTATATTTTTATTACTGGTGGCGTGGTTTCTTCATTAGGTAAGGGGCTAGCTTCAGCTGCACTAGGGGCAGCACTTCAGGCGCGTGGATATAAAGTCCGCTTGCGTAAGCTAGATCCGTACTTAAATGTTGATCCCGGAACAATGTCACCCTATCAGCATGGGGAAGTTTTTGTGACCGATGACGGCGCGGAAACTGACCTGGACCTTGGGCATTACGAACGGTTTACGGGGCGTTCTGCAAATCAGCAGGACAACATCACCACGGGCCGTATCTACTCAAACATCATCGCTAAAGAGCGACGTGGCGACTATCTCGGTGCCACAGTGCAGGTCATTCCGCACGTGACGGATGAAATCAAAAACTTCGTGCTTTCAGACAATGACGATTTTGATTTTGTGCTGTGCGAAATTGGCGGCACGGTGGGCGACATCGAGGCGCTTCCGTTCTTTGAAGCGATCCGTCAACTTGGCAATGAATTGCCGCGCGGAGATGCGATTTATGTGCATCTAACATTGATGCCATACATTCCAAGCGCCGGTGAGTTGAAAACCAAACCAACGCAGCACTCTGTAAAAGAGCTTCGTTCAATTGGTATCCAGCCTGATATCTTGCTCGTTCGCTGTGATCGAGAAATACCAGAAGGCGAACGCCGCAAGCTTTCTCAGTTCTGCAACGTGCGCGAAAGCGCGGTTATTCAGGGCTTAGACGTTAAAAGCATTTACGATGTGCCCATCGCATATCACGATGAAGGCTTGGACGTTGAAGTGCTCAAAGCATTTGGCTTGGAAGCTGACCAAAAGCCAGACCTCAGCAAATGGCTCGAAGTTTCAGACCGTATTCACAACCCGGATGGGGAAGTGAATATCGCAGTTGTGGGTAAATATACGGGTCTTTTGGATGCCTATAAGTCGCTAAATGAAGCGCTCGTGCATGGCGGCATCGCAAACCGCGTTAAAGTGAATATTCGTTGGATTGAATCAGAAATTTTTGAGAGTGACGATCCTGCGCCCCATCTTGAAGGCATCCACGGCATTTTGGTGCCGGGTGCTTTTGGCCAACGTGGTGCAGAAGGCAAAATTGCGGCTACGACATTTGCGCGACTTCGTGATGTACCATTTTTTGGCATTTGTTTTGGTATGCAAATGGCTTGTATTGAGGCTGCTCGAAATACCGCCGGCATTAAGGATGCTGGGTCAACCGAATTTGGCCCAAGTAAAGAACCTGTTGTTGGTTTGATGACCGAGTGGACCAAAGACAACCAAAAACAAGAACGCGCAGACGATACAGATTTGGGCGGCACCATGCGGGTAGGGGCTTACCCTGCGCAATTGGTGCGCGGTTCTCGTGTGGCTGACATCTACGGCACCACCGAAATTTCAGAACGCCATCGCCATCGCTGGGAAGTCAACATGGATTACCGCAAAGTGCTTGAGGCAAATGGCTTGTTGTTCTCCGGTCTTTCGCCCGATGGTCTGCTGCCAGAAATTGTTGAGCGTACAGATCACCCGTGGTTCATTGGTGTGCAATATCACCCGGAACTGAAATCACGTCCGTTCGAACCTCATCCGCTGTTTTCATCATTTATTGCAGCAGCAGTTGAGCAAAGCCGCTTGGTTTAAGGAGAAGGCATTGGCCGAAATCGTAAATCTTCGACAGGCGCGTAAAAACAAAGCGCGTTCTGAAAAAGAGATTAATGCCGATGCCAATCGCGCCAAGTTTGGCCGCACAAAGGCTGAAAAAAAGCTGGTTGAAGCGACAAAAGAGCTAGAAGCAAAACGGCTGGATCAACAAAAGCTCGACCACAAAGAATAAGTAGATGGTCGCTCCAACCTAGAGACAGGTTTGAGCGGCCATTTTTCATTGAACCACAAGCCACCCATATCGCTATAATCGGAATAGATCTTGCACTTGCTCAAGAATGTCTTTTTGAGGAAGTTGCTGATTGACCTCAATTGCATTTAGCTTGTTCGCTTCGACATTTTGGCTTAGTTGATCCGTAAAAATCCCATCGCGTTCCAAAAGATTATCCAGCGCAACTTGCGGATTGCTTGTACTGTTTGGAATTTCCCAAAGTGAACCTCTATTGCTAAATGCCATTTTTCGAAATTCAGCCGTCGGCAGCAACCAAATGGCTTGGGATTTTGATTTCAAATATGGCGTCACAAGTTCAGGCAACAACCTAAAACCTTCTGCGATCACCGCTCGGTCTGCTGGCAGTGCCAACAGATCATCAATGACGAAATTAAAGCCTTCGCCCTTATACCAATGGAAACTTTTCAGCATCTCTCTTGGCGTGCGGTTTACCCATCGTTCGTCCATGCTCATGTTCAAGAACTCATGAATTAATGGACAATCCTTAGAAGAGCTACGTGCAGCGTGGTTCTGCATCGCAGCATCTGTATCATAGAGTTGCAAATCAAATTGATCTGCTAACTGTTTGGCGATTGTTGATTTACCTGCGCCACTCCCGCCGCCTATCCAGTATATGTGTGAGAGCCGTTGTTGCAGTTGATGGGGCGGGATCGGTTGCATTTCCATTTGGCCTAAATCACATATAGCGGCGCAAAACCGCCACCTTCTGTTCTAAAGTTCGTCGTTTGCCCTTGATAAAGTCGGGCTGCACCGAGCAACACTCGACCACTATATGTGTAAAGCCGAACATCTGACTTTAGTGCATTTCGATCGATATCGATATCGATGTTTTCGGATTTCGCATTGCGCATTTCTGGTCGAGCCAGTTCTTGCGCGACATAATTGCTTAGTAAAATTTGTGACCAAACTTTTTTTGTCAGCTTATCGCCGCGGTACACCGCTTTTCCGCCATGCCCACTAACTGGCTTAAAGAATAGCGCCTTACGTTGCCCCCAGAGTTCATCCGCGTTTAGCGACGTCACTGATACCGTTTTGGGTAGCAATTCAAGTCCGGCTATTTGTTCGGGGGGCGCACCGAGTTGTTCCAATGCTCGCGCATCAGACAGAATTGTCAAATTCTGTTTTGCCGCATACAGGGCATGGTGCGCCGGGCTTGGCGTGATCACTGCGCTATCTTGCGTAAACGCTTGTTTTAACGCCGAATGGTTTTCCTGCTCAAAATAGAAATCAACGGATCGATTATATACCAAATCGATCAGCGTATCGTCATGCCATAATTTGTTATACCTGAAAGAAAGGTCTTCCGGGGATGAAAGGATTGGTGTTATGCCCGCCGCCTGCAATATCTGAGCGAACATCAAGAACTCTGGGTACAGAAACTGATCTTCAATCTGTTCGTCCACAATGGCTATTGTTTTAGGCGTACCAGCACGGCCAGCGGCACTCCATTCATTTTGGAACATCTCCACTATGTCATTGTCCAACTCAGCATTATTGACGGGATCGCCGTTCCAACAGCATACGTCTTGAGCACGATAGAGGGCATCTACCAGCAAAGCTCCGCCAGCATTCGTGTTGATTTCAATCAACCGAGGGCCGCGCTCATCGACATGAAAGTCATATCCCATCAACACTCCATGGGTTTTCGAAGCAACTGACGCAATTGCGGGTGAGTTTTCTCGCACATGTTGGGCAAATTGCGGATTAGCAATCACGGCCTCTAAGGTTTGAACCTGGGCCAGCATGTTTTCGTAATTGCCGTTTGAAACAAACATCGGCGTTGCAGAAAATAGATGGCTTGCTGCCTCCAGATCAGGCAATCGCCTACGTTCTAATGACGTGCACGGACAATTTTTATTCAACCATTTGGCAGTTGAAGTATCGTTGACAGTCGGCTTCTGGAGCATGATTTAGGCCTTCTCTCTACTTTATCGCAATTTAACGATGAAAGAAGTGATTGGCAAGCACTGAACATGCAAGTGGGTTTGAACAATCCACTGCCGAAAAAGTTATTTCCAATTCCGAGCCATTGTGTCGATATAGTTCGACTTCCAACTCAAATACCTGCGTTGAGCGGGAATGACCCTCCAAAAAGGAATATTGAAATGAAAACAGCACAAAACTATCTGGATGAGGCGAATGCGGTTGTTGAGCGTTTGACCTCAGAAGAAGGCATCAAAAAACACGGCACACCGAATAGCGTGTTTATCGATGTGCGCGATTCGGGGGATATCTCAGAAACGGGAACGGTAAAGGGCGCTTTGCGCATTCCTCGTGGTTTTATCGAGTTCGCTGCGGATGAAGAAACCCCATTCCACAATGAAGCTTTGACAAAAGATACAAATGTATTTCTGCTTTGCGCGTTGGGCGGACAAGCCGCGCTGGCGGGTAAAACACTCAAGGATATGGGCTATAGTTCCGTCACCAATGTTGGTGGCTTTGGAGATTGGAAAGAGGCTGGCGGGCCGGTGGAAGCCTAAGGTCAAAATTCAAATCGATAGAATCTAAGATCGCTGGCAAATCATACGCGCCAGCGATCAATTTCAGCCTGATGAAAAGACCGGTTAAACCTGTTTAGACTTTGCAATGTCATGAATTGGCGCTATGACAGCGGCCAACTCACCAATTTTCACTAGGAGATGATGCAATGTCCGCCATTATTGATGTAACTGGTCGTCAAATTTTTGATAGCCGTGGCAACCCAACCGTTGAAGTTGATGTTGTTTTGGATGATGGCTCGTTCGGCCGTGCAGCTGTTCCTTCTGGCGCTTCTACCGGTGCGCACGAGGCCGTCGAACTACGTGACGGTGGCGATCAATATATGGGCAAAGGCGTCACCAAAGCCGTTGATGCAGTAAACACCCTGATCTTCAATGAAATTCAAGGCATGGATGCTTTGGACCAGCGTTCAATTGATCAAGTGATGATCGATCTAGACGGTACGCCGAATAAGGCCAATTTGGGCGCAAACGCCATTCTTGGTGTGTCGCTGGCCATTTCAAAAGCCGCTGCTGAATCTTCTGCTTTGCCGCTCTACCGCTATGTTGGTGGTTCAAACGCCCATATTTTGCCAGTGCCGATGATGAACATCATCAATGGCGGCGAACATGCCGACAACCCAATCGACATTCAAGAATTCATGGTTATGCCGGTTGGTGCTGAAAGTATTTCTGATGCAGTTCGTATCGGCTCGGAAATTTTCCATACGTTGAAAAAGGGCCTTTCTGCAGAAGGACATAACACCAATGTTGGTGATGAGGGCGGTTTTGCTCCCAATCTGTCATCTACCACTGCAGCACTTGATTTCATCATGCAGTCTATTGAAAAAGCTGGTTACAAACCGGGCGAAGACGTTTACCTCGCAATGGACTGCGCAGCCTCTGAATATTACAAAGATGGCAAGTACAACCTAAAAGGCGAAGGCGTCTCTTTGGGAAGCGACGAGATGGTTCGTTACCTGGAAAACCTTGTCGGCTCATATCCGATCATTTCAATTGAAGACGGTATGGACGAAGACGATTGGGACGGCTGGAAAGCGTTGACCCAGGCTATTGGTAACAAATGCCAATTGGTCGGCGATGATTTGTTCGTTACCAATTCAGAGCGCCTAAAATCAGGCATCAAAATGGGTGTTGCCAACTCAATCCTTGTTAAGGTCAACCAAATAGGTACGCTCACAGAAACAGCCGAAGCTGTGGAAATGGCCCATAAAGCCAATTACACCTCGGTGATGTCGCACCGTTCTGGCGAAACTGAAGATTCAACGATTGCTGACCTCGCGGTTGCTATGAATTGCGGACAAATCAAAACAGGTTCTCTTGCTCGTTCTGACCGGTTGGCAAAGTACAACCAATTGATCCGTATCGAAGAGCAGTTGGGCTTCGCAGCAAAATATGCTGGCCGAGACATCTTGAAAAACTAGTTTGCTTTTCGGACTAAATTGTTAAGCACCGCTTGAGAAATCGGGCGGTGCTTTTTTGTATCTGGCAATAGTGCATTAAGGCCTTTGGTGCATAGTGTGGCCCAAAGTTCCTGAGTACTTGGACATCATACTCTATGCCCACACGTCTTAAACGCCCATCCTTACGCAACAAGCTGGCGATTGCTGCTGTGTTGATCGCGTTTCAAGGATATCTTGGCTTTCACCTCATCGAAGGCAATTTCGGAATCACGTCGCAGGATAAGTTCTCGAACCAGGTTATTGAGTTGCGACAAGAGCGAGAAGAGCTGGGTGAAAAAATCAAGATTGCACAGAATCGAAATTCATTGTTGACTGCTGATCGGTTGGATCCGGATCTATTGACGCAGCGGGCGCGTGAATTGCTTGGCTGGGGCCATCCAAATGACGTGATTGTTCCAACTGAATTCAATTAACTTTATTTCAGTTGATTATCGAAAATAACCATAACTTAGTTAAGTGAAACATTTGTTTTATTTCAACGTGTTATAGACATTTCCTTACAAAATTCAAGTTTTCAAGTTTGATCAAAATGGCGGTATCATACCGTTGAAAATATATGCGGCCGCGCCGTGTTGTGAGAGTTTTCCAAATTTCACTACTCAGCGGATAAGTTGGAGAAGCTAATGCCTAAAAAGACAGAGACAAAGGCAGCGTCGAGTAAATCGAACGCGCCAGAGTTCACCAAGGACGAAGACCTATACGCTTATCGCGAAATGCTTTCAATTCGACGCTTTGAGGAAAAAGCGGGCCAAATGTATGGCATGGGTTTAATCGGCGGATTTTGCCACCTTTATATCGGCCAAGAGGCCGTGGTGACCGGCGTTCACATGGCGTCTAAAAAAGGCGATGCATCCATAACCGGCTATCGTGATCATGGCCACATGTTGATTGTTGGTCTCGATCCTAAATCTGTTATGGCGGAACTTACTGGTCGTGCTGGTGGCTTGTCCAAAGGCAAGGGCGGCTCGATGCACATGTTCTCTAATGAAGAGCGCTTTTATGGCGGCAACGGCATAGTTGGTGCGCAGGTCAGCTTGGGGACAGGGTTGGCATTCGCGGCCAAATATCGCGGCGAAGACAATGTAAGCCTTACTTACTTTGGTGACGGGGCGTCTAACCAAGGCCAAGTTTATGAGAGCTTTAACATGGCAAAGCTTTGGAAATTGCCCGTTGTCTACATCATTGAAAATAACAAATATGCGATGGGCACTAGCCTAGAGCGCGCTGCATCTACAACTGACTTGTCTCAACGCGGTGTGTCGTTCGGCATTCCGGGCGAACAAGTTGACGGCATGGATGTACGAATGGTGCGTGAAGCTGCTGAACGTGCCATTAAACATGCTCGCGATGGAAACGGTCCTTACATTCTAGAAATGCAAACATATCGCTATCGGGGCCACTCGATGTCTGACCCAGCGAAATACCGCTCTAAGGATGAGGTGCAATCCATGCGCACCGAGCGTGATCCGATTGAGCAGGTCAAAGCGCGTATCTTGGAAAATAAGTGGGCATCTGAAGAAGAGCTGAAGGCGATGGATAAAGAAATCCGCGCCACGGTTTCCGAAGCCGCAGACTTCGCAACCAACGACGCTGAGCCTGAAATTGGCGAGCTATACACACAAATTACCGCCTAACTGGACGGATCAGGAGAGAATATATGCCAATTGAGATTTTGATGCCTGCTCTGTCGCCAACAATGGAAGAGGGAAACCTCGCCAAATGGTTGGTAAAGGAGGGCGACAACGTTGTCGCTGGCGACGTAATTGCTGAAATCGAAACCGACAAAGCAACAATGGAAGTTGAAGCTGTTGACGAAGGGTCTATCGGCAAAATCCTTATCGAAGAGGGTGCCCAAGGTGTAAAAGTAAATACACCAATCGCAGTGTTGATTGAAGAAGGTGAAAGCGCTAGCGATATTAAAGCGAGCGCGGCACCAGCTGAAGAAAAACAAGCTGAGCCAATCCAGGAAAATCCAGAAGAACCTGGCCCTAGCGAAATTGAACAGCCTTCTGTTCCTGCAGCGCCTGCGTTTGAAGCGCAAGCCGACTCTGAAGTGCCAGAAGGCACCGAGATGGTTTCGACCACGGTTCGCGAAGCACTACGTGACGCAATGGCCGAAGAAATGCGTGCCGATGGCGACGTATTTGTGATGGGTGAAGAAGTTGCAGAATATCAAGGCGCTTACAAAGTCACCCAAGGTCTATTGCAAGAGTTTGGTGAAAAGCGCGTCATTGACACCCCAATCACCGAACACGGATTTGCAGGCTTGGGCGTAGGTGCTGCGTTTGCAGGCTTAAAACCCATCATTGAATTCATGACATTCAACTTCGCGATGCAAGCGATTGACCAAATCATCAACTCAGCCGCAAAGACGCATTACATGTCTGGCGGGCAGGTGACGTCGCCTATCGTTTTCCGCGGTCCAAACGGCCCTGCATCACGGGTTGGCGCACAGCATAGCCAAGACTTTTCTGCTTGGTATGCTCATATTCCGGGCCTTATTGTGGTTTCGCCATATACAGCTGCAGACGCTAAGGGCTTGCTAAAGTCAGCTATTCGTAGCCAAACCCCAGTTGTTTTCCTTGAAAACGAATTATTGTATGGCACATCGTTTGATGTTCCAAAACTCGACGACTGGACGGTTCCTCTGGGCAAAGCCAAAGTCGTTCGCCAAGGCGCCGATGTTACTTTGGTTTCTCATTCTATGGGGATGCGCTATGCAACCGAAGCGACTGAAAAACTGGTTGCTGCAGGCGTTGATGTGGAATTGATCGACCTTCGGACATTGCGTCCACTCGATATGCCGACTGTCATTGCATCCGTTAAAAAGACTGGCCGTTGCGTAACGGTTGAAGAGGGATGGCCACAAGGGTCCATCGGTTCTGAAATTTCCGCCCGCATTATGGAAGAGGCGTTTGACTATTTGGATGCGCCAGTTACGCGCATCACAGGTAAAGATGTGCCCATGCCATATGCTGCGAATTTGGAAAAACTCGCATTGCCAAATGTCCAAGAAGTCATCGATGCGGTGAATTCAGTCACCTATCGTCAGTCTTAGGTTCAGGGAAAAGAGAGAGTCAAAAATGACGATCAAAATTACAATGCCAGCCCTGTCACCGACCATGGAAGAGGGCAATCTCGCAAAATGGAACGTTAAAGAGGGCGATACGGTTTCCTCTGGCGACGTTATCGCAGAGATAGAAACCGACAAAGCCACAATGGAGGTCGAATCCATTGACGAAGGAATTGTTGGCAAAATCTTGGTGGAAGAAGGCGCACAGGGCGTTAAAGTAAACACGGTCATCGCTGTGCTATTGGAAGACGGCGAAAGTGCTGATGACATTGGGGATGTTGACGCTCCGGCGGCCGCCGATGCGCCAAAGGCTGAGGCGCCATCCAAAGCTGAGGAAACATCAGCTCCCGCGTCAGAAACTGCCGCTGCTGCTACAACAGCACCGTCGGCCCCTGCTGCTGAGCCAAAAGCTGATGGACAACGCACATTTGCCTCGCCACTTGCACGACGTTTGGCAAGCGATGCCAAAATTGATGTAAGCGTTTTGGCAGGCACCGGCCCCAAAGGCCGTGTCGTTAAAAGGGACATCGAAAAGGCCATACGTGATGGCGTTCCAGCTGCAAAATCTAGCGCTGCACCGGCTTCAAAAGCACTCGCATCAGGCATGAGCGACGCGCAAGTTATTGGCCTTTACGAAGAAGGTTCGTATGATTTGGTGGCAAATGACGGCATGCGCAAAGTAATCGCTGCCCGTCTTACAGAAGCCAAACAAACTGTTCCACACTTCTATCTAAGCCTGGATTGTCGTTTAGATGATTTGCTTGAAGCACGAGCACGGATTAACGCAACTGCGCCGAAAGACGAAAACGGGAAACCGGCATTTAAACTATCCGTGAACGATTTCATCATGAAAGCTTGGGCGCTTGCATTGCAGCAAATTCCTGATGCAAACGCATCTTGGGCTGGTGAACATACCTTAAAGCATCATCATTCAGATATTGCGGTGGCGGTTTCTGTTCCCGGTGGTTTGTTTACCCCGGTGGTGAGAAAAGCGGAATTGAAATCCCTTCGTGAGATTTCGGCTGAAGTGAAAGACTTGGCGAAACGCGCTAAATCTAAAAAGCTAGCACCGCATGAATATCAAGGCGGTGGATCATCAGTTTCCAATCTTGGTATGTTCGGCATCACCAACTTCCAAGCGGTAATCAACCCACCACATGGTTCAATTTTGGCAATTGGTGCTGGTGAAGAACGTGTCGTTGTTGAGGACGGCGAAATCACGGTCGGCAATTTCATGACAGTAACAATGTCATGTGATCACCGCGTTGTTGATGGGGTTTTGGGCGCGCAGGCACTTGGCGTGTTTAAGCAGCTTATTGAAACACCTGTGATGATGTTGGCCTAACAACATGAAAAACGTACTTGCCTTTGGCGATAGTCTGACTTGGGGTGCAAACGCTGCAACTGGCGGCAGGCATTCTTTTGAGGATCGTTGGCCAAATGTTTTGGCTGAGCAGCTCAAAGGGCAGGTGCGTGTTTTCGCAGAAGGCTTGAATGGTCGCACAACGGTCTTTGATGACTATGCAATAGCCACCGAGCGAAATGGTGCTAAAGCATTGCCGTCTTTGCTTGGTACCCACGAACCACTGGATCTCGTGATCATCATGTTGGGCACAAACGATATGCGGAGCCACATTTGTGGCAACGCGGCGGGATCTGCCATGGGCATCAATCGGCTGATCAATATTGTAAAAACGTTCTCGTATAAACCTGATCATCAAGTGCCAGAGATACTAGTCGTTTCACCGCCATTGGTTGAAAAGGGCCAAGACCATTTGTTTAACGATGTCATGGCTGGTGCGATTGAATTATCCGCAGAGTACGCAATGCAATATGAGCGTGTTTGTATCAAGGAAGAAGTTTCGTTCTTCAATGCGGCACCCGTGACAAGGCTTGATCCAGTTGATGGTGTTCACTTGGACGCCAAGAATACGCGCGCGCTCGGAAAAGCTCTTGCGCCGTCAGTAAAGAAAATTTTGTCGCTTTAGGCGTCAACGACAAGGAAAAGACTATGGCAAATCAATATGATGTCATCATTATCGGTGGTGGACCTGGTGGTTACGTTGCTGCAATTCGTGGTGCGCAATTGGGCATGAAGGTTGCTGTCGTTGAGCGCGAGCATTTGGCTGGCATTTGCTCCAACTGGGGTTGTATTCCAACCAAAGCACTTTTGCGCAGCGCTGAAATCTATAGCCATATGGGTCATGCCAAGGACTTTGGATTGAAGGCTGGCGAATTCACATTTGAAATTTCAGACGTCGTGAAACGTTCTCGCCAAATTGCCAAACAGATGAACAATGGCGTTGGTTTTTTGATGAAGAAAAACAAAATTGACGTTATTTGGGGTGAAGCTGAAATCACCAAACCCGGCGAAGTCAAAGTTGGACCATCTTCCAAGCCCGTAATGGAGCCTTCGGTACCTGCGCCAAAAGGTGTGTTGCCGCACGGAACATACAACGCGAAACACATTATCGTTGCAACAGGGGCTCGTCCGCGCATTCTGCCGGGTATTGAGCCAGACGGCAAAAACATCTGGACGTATTTTGAAGCGCTTGTGCCGCAAGACATGCCCAAATCACTTGTGGTGATGGGGTCTGGCGCTATCGGTATCGAATTTGCCTCTTTCTATGCTTCCATGGGCGCAGATGTCACCGTTGTCGAGTTGATGAACAAAATCATGCCGGTGGAAGACGATGAGATTTCTGCGCACGCACGTAAGCGCCTTGAAAAACGCGGTATCAAAATTCTAACAGAGGCGAAGGTCGCTAAAGTTGAGAATTCTGACGCTGGCGTCAAAGCCCATGTGGAACTCAAGGATGGCCAGAAACAAGTTCTTGAGGCTGAAAAATTGATCTCTGCTGTTGGCGTTCAAGCAAACGTAGAGAATATCGGCCTTGAAAATGTTGGCGTAAAAACTGAACGCGGCTTTATCCAGATTGATGGATTTTGCAAAACCAACATTGATGGCATTTACGCAATTGGTGATGTGGCAGGTGCCCCCATGTTGGCGCATAAAGCTGAGCATGAAGGCGTTATGTGCATCGAAAAGATCGCTGGTAAAGATGTCCACCCAATGAACAAAAGCCAAATTCCGGGTTGTACCTATTGCGAACCACAAGTGGCGAGCGTAGGGATGACTGAACAGGCAGCCAAGGAAGCCGGCCGTGAAATTCGCGTGGGACGTTTTCCATTTATGGGCAACGGTAAGGCGATTGCACTGGGCGAGCCCGAAGGTTTGGTGAAAACCATCTTTGATAAGAAAACCGGTGAATTGCTGGGCGCGCACATGGTTGGCGCAGAAGTGACCGAACTCATTCAAGGTTTCGTTGTGGCGATGAATTTGGAAACAACTGAGGAAGAATTGATGCACACAATCTTCCCGCATCCCACCTTATCCGAAATGATGAAAGAGAGTGTCCTTGACGCGTACGACCAGGCACTCAATATATAGCACGAATTGTTGCTTCATCTTTTGAAGCGAACCGTCGATCTGACAAAGGAGCATCCGCCGTGGTGACTTTGCTTGATAATACGCACAAAGAGCGTCCGCGCCATCCCGAAAAGGCCAACCGGCCAGACACGGAAGTGCTGCGCAAGCCGTCTTGGATCCGAGTGAAAGCACCTGGTTCCAAAGGCTATGCTGAAACGCGAAAAATCGTAAAAGACAATAATATTGTCACGGTTTGCGAAGAGGCGGGGTGTCCGAACATTGGTGAATGTTGGGACAAAAAGCACGCCACCATGATGATCATGGGTGAGATTTGCACCCGAGCTTGCGCGTTTTGCAACGTACGAACAGGTATGCCGACGGCGCTCGATCCGAATGAGCCGCAGAATGTTGCCAACACGGTAAAGACCCTCGGACTAAAACACGTTGTGATTACCTCGGTTGATCGCGATGATCTTTCTGATGGTGGTGCTCAACATTTTGTCGATGTAATTCAAGCTGTTCGACAAACTTCGCCGGGTACAACCATTGAAATTTTGACCCCTGACTTCTTGCGCAAAGATGGCGCATTGGAAAAAGTCGTGGCGGCAAAACCTGATGTGTTCAACCACAATCTGGAAACCGTTCCGTCAAACTATCTCACCGTGCGCCCAGGGGCGCGTTACTTCCATTCGATTCGGTTGCTGCAAAAAGTCAAAGAGCTTGATCCAACAATGTTCACTAAATCTGGCATTATGGTTGGGCTTGGCGAAGAGCGGAACGAAGTGCTGCAGTTGATGGATGATCTGCGCGTTGCTGATGTGGATTTCTTGACCATTGGTCAATATCTGCAACCAACCCGCAAGCACCACAAGGTCGAACGTTTTGTAACGCCTGATGAATTCAAGGCGTTTGAACGCATTGCGTACACAAAAGGCTTCCTCATGGTGTCTTCCAGCCCACTGACGCGGTCTTCGCATCATGCTGGTGACGATTTTGAAAAATTGCGCAAAGCACGCGAAGCAAAACTGAGTTAGTCAGAAAATCCATTTATGACAAAAATTGCCTTTGAACGTGACGTGCCTCACACGGCACAACAAATGTTTGACCTCGCCAGCGATCTGGCGAGCTACCCGTCATTTGTGCCGAACTGTGATGGAATGAACATTGTGGACCTTCCCGAAGAGGGGAAATGCCTCGCGCGTATGCACATTTCGTTTGGCCCAATTTCCCAAGCTTATGAAAGCAAGGTATACGCAAACCGCGCAAACATGACCGTCACCGCCACTTCGAACGATGACCCATTTTCATTTTTGGAAAGCGAATGGCGTTTTACAGATACGGCCGCCGGCACACATGTCGATTTTGTGGTCGAGTTTGAAATGCGCAATCGCTTAATCGCAGCGGTCGCAGAGCCATTGTTTGCGAACAAGCAAAGCGAAATTGTAGATGCCTTTATGGATGAAGCGAAGAAACGTTACGGCAGTTCGCGTTGATCTAGACAGGCTAAAACAAGCATCAGCGCAACCCGTACGGTTTCTTCCCGCACTTCTTCGCGTCCAATGTCGCCAAAATTTCTAACAATATGGCTGGTTTTCTCGCCATCTGAACATGCAAAGTGTACGGTGCCAATGGGCTTTAACGCGCTGCCGCCTGATGGGCCAGCAATGCCAGTTACCGCAACTGACAGTGATGCTCCGGTTTCGCGTTGCGCACCTTGAGCCATTGCGCAGGCAACTTGTTTTGAAACGGCACCATTTTCATCAATTAGCTCCATTGGAATGCCCAACATTTCCGACTTAGCTTCGTTCGAGTAAGTAACAAAACCACCATGCACAGCATTGGAAGAGCCAGGAATTGCGGTGAGGGCACCTGCAATTAGGCCGCCTGTACAACTCTCAGCAGTTGTGATGGTAGCCCGCTTAGAGATCAATTGTTCGATGGTAATTTGAGCAAGATGTAAAACGTCATCTTCGAGCATGTTTAGTCCTCGATTGGAATTTCAACAGCAATTGCAGCTTGAGCAGCAATCCCTTCTTTGCGGCCTGTAAAACCAAGCCTTTCGGAAGTTGTCGCCTTTACCGAGACACGCGAAATGGCGATCCCACAGATATTTGCAATATTTTGCCGCATTGGAGTGCAGTGTGGCCCAATTTTCGGCTCCTCGCAAATAATTGTTAGATCAATATTGATCAATCGTCCGCCCTTAGCGCTGACGCGCTCAACTGCGTGTTTTAAAAATATAGCGGAATCTTTATTTTTCCACTTGTCGTCCGAGGGCGGAAAATGCTGCCCAATGTCACCTTCGGCGATCGCGCCGTAGATCGCGTCCGTAATGGTGTGAAGTGCCACATCAGCGTCTGAATGACCCTTGAGCTTCTTATCAAACGGTATATGGATGCCGCCCAGAATGACTTCACTGCCTGGCTCAAACGCATGCACGTCATAGCCCGAACCTACCCGTGTTTCGAGTGTTTTATTGTCGTTCATAAAGGAACGCGCCTCCACCAAGTCTTGCGCAAATGTAATTTTCTTGTTCGTTGGGTCACCGGGGACAATTATGACATCTATGCCTGCCCATTCAGCGATTGAGGCATCATCGGTAAATTCAATTTCCGGCTGCAATAGGGCTGTTTTGTGCGCATCAACAATTAAAGAATACTGGAAGCCTTGCGGCGTTTGCGCGACAAAGTGTTCTGCACGATCAAGCGTTTTGTTGATCGTTTTTCCGCCCGGCGCAAACTTTAGCGTATCGGTGATCGGCAGTGCCGGAATAGCACCGCCAAGTTGGCATTGTTGTATGACCGCGTCGATAAGCTGATAGCTGACCATTGGGCGCGCGGCATCGTGAATCAAAACGAGATCAGGTTCTGCTTGCGCAAGGAAATCCAACCCCGCCAGCACAGAAGATTGGCGAGAAACTCCACCTACAACTGCTGGCACTAGCTTTTCATGCTCAAGCGCTAGTGCCGCATAGAGCTCTTCATGACAAGCAGCTATTACAGGTAAAACTATGTCGACTTTATTATGATCAGTGAATGCACTTATGGTTGTTTCTAAAACAGTGCGGCCAACAAGCATTTGATATTGCTTCGGTGTGTCGTCACCATTAGTTCCTAATCGGGTCCCAGCCCCGGCAGCCACGATAATAACCGCTGTTTTTATTTGGCTTTTTGTCATACTTGGCTTTTTGTCTTGCTCGACATGGATTGCACAACTCGTTGCAATTTGGTTTATCGCTATCATCAAGTCAGCGCAAGCGCCCGACAGCTTCAATCATAAAACAGCAATTGTGCATTTGCCTAAATCGACAGATGTGTCTATTATTGTATCAACATTACAAGATGTACAAAATTTATGCAAAACAAGCTTAAGCCAATTCAAATCGGCAAACATATTTTCCCGTCAAACGCGTTTCTTGCGCCGCTTTCAGGGATAACTGACAAGTCATTTCGAACCATTGCCGCACGGTATGGGGCAGGGATGGTTGTGTCGGAAATGATTGCCAGTGCCGCGCTGATCAATGGGCATAAAGATATGGAGCGACGGCTGGGTAAACCCGAGCAATTGCCACATGTTGTGCAACTTGCTGGGTGTGAAGGACGTTGGCTTGGTGAAGGCGCGAAAATCGCGGAGCAAATTGGCGCAGACATTATCGATATCAATATGGGCTGTCCGTCAAAACGGGTTACAAACGGTTATGCGGGTTCGGCGCTTATGCGTGTCCCAGATAAAGCACAAGAACTGATCGAGGCCGTTTTGGGGGCAACATCATTGCCTGTGACGCTGAAAATGCGCCTTGGCTGGAATGATGACAGCTTGAATGCACCAGACATCGCGAAGAAAGCTGCGGCGGCGGGTGTTCAAATGATCACCATACATGGCAGGACGCGACAGCAATTCTACAAGGGTGATGCCAAGTGGCGACCGGTTAAAGATGTGGTCGCAGCCGTTAGCGTGCCGGTCGTTGTAAATGGCGATATCGTCGATATTCCAACAGCAAGGCGTGCATTGGAATACTCAGACGCTGCTGCTGTGATGATCGGACGTGGGGCGCAGGGCCAACCATGGTTATTGGGACAAGTTGGCGCAGCGCTCAACGATAACCCAATCCCAGGAACACCTTCGCTTGAAGAACGTAAAGCCCTCATTTTAGAACATTATCAGCTTATGATGGAAGAATATGGCCCAGCATTGGGTGTGCGCTGCGCGCGCAAGCATTTGGGTTGGTACATGGACATTTTAGCGCGAGAATTTGACGTGCCCCGTCATGTTCGTAATCCGCTTTTGACCGAAAGTGAACCGAGTGGCATTCCTTGCCTGATAGAAAAGCTATTTGATCAATTGGTGGAGAATGCTGCATGAGCACGACGTCATACGAACTGGCATTTACCGCCTTTCAGGCAATGACACAGCCTGTGCTTATCTGTGACGGTCAGCGCAAGATCATCATCGCCAACTACGCGGCGCAAGATTTTTTCCAAACGTCGGAAAGCCTGCTGAAACGACAACGTATCGATGATCATGTCGCCCCTTCGTCGCCGCTTCTCGGTCTACTCGCCCATGTCCACGAACATCAAGCTGCATCCAGCGAACATAAAATTGCCATCGGAAATGTAAATTTGCCCCACGAGCGGTTGGTTGATGTACATATTGCACCAATGGGGTCGGATCCAGATTTGGTTGTAATCACCTTTTTCGAACGCACCATGGCCGACAAAATTGATAAACAGCTTACCTCTCAAGGTGCTGCCCGGCAGGTTTCTGGCCTCGCAGCGATGCTAGCACACGAAATTAAGAACCCGCTTTCCGGTATTAAGGGCGCGGCACAATTGCTAGAACAAAGTGCAGCAGACGAAGACCGCCCCTTAGCAAAACTGATCCAGCAAGAAGTTGAACGGATTGTAAAACTGGTTGAGCGGATGGAGGTGTTTAGCGACGAGCGGCCGCCAGAGCTTGCCTCAGTCAACATCCATGAAGTCCTGAACCACGTTCTATTGTTAGCCGAAAATGGCTTTGCCAAAGGCGCCAATATCGAAAAACAATTCGATCCCAGTTTACCCCCGGTTCTGGGCAATTGGGATCAGTTGGTGCAAATTTATCTAAACCTCGTCAAAAATGCCGCTGAGGCCATTCGAGACATTGCAGGCGGTAAAATCAAAATTTCAACTGCCTACCGGCCAGGAATTCGCGTTGGCGTTTCAGGCACCAGAGAGCGATTGTCTCTACCCCTCGAAATCAGAGTGGAAGACAATGGCTCCGGAATTGACGAAGAAATGCTTCCGCACATATTTGAGCCATTTGTGACGTCAAAACAAACGGGCGGCGGGCTCGGTCTTTCTATGGTCGCAAAATTAATCCGAGGGCATGGCGGCATAGTTGATGTCGACTATGTGGGTGACAGAACAATCTTTAAAACGCTGCTGCCGATCGCTCGAAAATCGGACATTGGAAAACGTCAGGACACTGCAAATGACTAAGCAAACAATTCTGGTGGCAGACGATGACGCTTCAATTCGCTTGGTGTTGAGCCAAGCCCTAACTCGAGCCGGCTATGAAGTCCTGCCGATGAGCAACATTACCACCATGTGGAACCATGTGTCGCGTGGAGAAGGCGATTTGCTCATCACCGATGTTATGATGCCCGACGGTAACGCATTTGACATTTTACCAAAAATCAAAAAACAACGACCAGACTTGCCGTTTATCGTGATGAGCGCGCAAAACACGTTTATGACAGCCGTTAAGGCCAATGAAGCCGGGGCATTTGAATATTTGCCCAAACCATTTGATTTAGCGGAGGTCACCAACACCGCAGCGAAAGCCCTGCAAGACCGTGAGAACAAGAAAAAGAAATCGGTTGATGTCGACGTAGAGGATATGCCGCTTGTCGGCCGTTCCGCGCCAATGCAGGACATTTATCGAACGATGGCCCGTTTGATCCAGACTGACCTAACGGTCATGATTTCTGGTGAAAGCGGCACGGGCAAAGAAGTGGTTGCACGTGCGCTGCACGAGTTTGGTAAGCGGAAAAATGGGCCATTCAACGCCATCAATATGGCAGCTATCCCCCAGGATTTGATTGAATCCGAATTGTTTGGCCACGAAAAAGGTGCCTTTACAGGCGCAAATGCAAGAGCACGGGGGCATTTTGAGCTTTCAGCACGCGGCACGTTGTTTCTGGATGAAATTGGCGACATGCCGATGGCCGCCCAAACACGACTGCTTAGAGTTTTGCAAGAAGGTGAATTCACCCGCGTTGGTGGCCGCGAGACATTACAAACAGATGTTCGAATTATCGCGGCAACGCATAGAGACCTAAATCAGCTAATTCGCCAAGGTCTCTTCCGCGAAGATTTGTATTATCGTCTAAATGTTGTGCAATTGCGAATGCCTGCATTGCGCGAACGGCCCGAAGACATTTCCGATTTGGTGCGCCACTTCATCGAAAAATACAGCGAAGACACCAAGTTGCGTAAATCGATATCACCCGAAGCATTGGTCGTTATGGCGCAACATACTTGGCCAGGTAATGTGCGTGAGCTGGAAAACTTGGTGCATCGGTTTGTAGCGCTTTATCCGGAAGAAGCGATTTCACCGGAAATGGTCGCGGCTGAAATTGGCAGCACGCAGTCCGCACAAGGCACCAGCGCCGCGCCAATGGGCGAGGGGCAAAATCTGCACGAAAGCGTTGAACGCCATCTTATGCGTATATTTGCAGAAGCAGAGCCCAACTTACCTGCAGACGATCTTTATCATCGTATTGTCGATGAAATTGAAGTGCCGCTGTTGGAAATTACCATGTCAGCATGCAACGGCAATCAAGTAAAAGCTGCGCAGCTATTGGGCCTCAACCGCAATACTTTGCGCAAAAAATTAAACACCCACCATATTCGAGTTGCTAAGGGGCTCTCGCGTTAACGAGGAACCAGCTTTCAAAAACTTGTAGATCTTATCCACTGTCACATTTTGGCAACAATTTTCTTGCTCACTGGCTATAATTCGTTAAGTCTAACGGACTTGGTGTTACATTTGTGGCACAGTCTAATTGGACGACTTCTAGGATTCTTAGCTTGAGCAATACCGAAGCACCGCGCATTCGACAATTATTCCTCCAAAGAAATCGCTTCTTGCGTTTCTTGGGGCTTATTTTGGTGTTTGCCGCTTTGGTGTCTGCGACAGCCTCGTTCATGATGCTGACAGGCGTTGCGCCCATTCAACCTGATCCGTCAGCATGGCCAATTATTTGGTTAGTCAACGGCATACTAATTGTCCTCGTTATCGCGCTTTTGCTCACCGAAGCGTATTTGCTCTTGCAGGCGAGATTGGCAAAACAGTCCGGTGCCGGTTTGCATATACGGCTTGTTTCAATGTTTGCTGTTGCAGCTGCTGTGCCGGCGTTCATCGTTGCGGTGATCGCAACATTGGCGCTCAATCAAGGACTGGATCATTGGTTTTCAGAACGTTCACGTTCAATGGTTGAAAGCTCTAAGTCTGTCGCCCAATCATATTTGATCGAGCACGCCAATGTGCTTCGAGACGATATTTTGGCGGTTGCTGTTGAAGTGCAGAAAATCAAAAGCGTGTTTGATGGGAATAGGGCAAACTTTGCTGATGTTTTTACATCTTTGGCGCAGCGGCGATCATTGCCTTTTGCCTATATCGTAGATGAACAAAGAAACATTTTAACACGAGCGAAAATCAACGCGCCCGGTTTGCCGCCAGAGTTGCCGTTCGATTTTGATCTGTCGGAACTTGAACCCAAGGAAGTTGGGCTTATTGCACCCGGCGTACGCAACAATGTTGTTGGTGCGGTGGTTCGATTATCTGGTTATGACAAATTGTATTTGTTTGTCGCGCGTGGGGTTGACCCCCAGGTGCTCGAATATATGCGACTTGCCGAGCAAAATGTACTTGAGTATAGCGAATATGAGTCCAACCGCCTCGTGTTTCAGGTGACATTTGCCTTCATGTATGTCGGTTTGGCCTTCGTTGTACTTCTGGCCGCTGTTTGGCTTGGTATCGCGCTAGCGAACGGCTTGGTTACGCCGATTAGAAACATAATGGTCGCGTCTACCAAAGTGTCCGAAGGTGAGTTGGATGTTCGAGTGCCCGTAAAAGGGGTCAAGGGCGACCTGCAGGACCTCTCCAACCGATTTAACACGATGACTTCGCAATTGCGCGCACAACATGGCGCACTGCTATCCGCCAATGACACGATTGATCAGCGACGCCAGTTTACGGAGGCCGTGTTGGAAGGCGTGAGCGCAGGTATTGTCGGACTTGATCCAGAAGGTTGTGTCACCATAGTAAACGGCAGCGCCAACGCGATGTTTGGCGTTGATGATCAATCAATAATCGGCCAGAAAATGGGTGATGTGGTGCCTGCGCTTGCTGATTTTGTGCAGTCCGCGATCGGGTCCACAAGAGATCAAAACCAGGAACAAATTGAAATACAGTCCAATTTTGGCGAAGAGCGGGTCTATCAAGCAAGGATTACCCGCGAAGGCAGCAGTGAGAACTCGAAGGGGTATGTGATTACACTTGACGACATTTCAGATTTGATTGCCGCCCAACGCACAAGTGTATGGGCCGACGTTGCCCGCAGGATTGCCCATGAAATCAAAAACCCACTCACCCCAATCCAACTGTCAGCAGAACGACTTCGTCGTCGCTACCGAAAGCAGCTGGAAGGGGACTTTGAGGTTTTTGATAAATGTACTGAAACCATTATGCGCCAGGTTGGCGATATTGGCCGAATGGTAGATGAGTTTTCAACGTTTGCACGTATGCCCACTGCCAGCGTTGCGCCGGCCGATCTGCGCGAAACAGTAAAACAGGCCGTCTTTTCTGAAGGCGTGCGGCACCCTGAAATCAAAATTGTCACAAACCTACCCGACGAAAGTCTAGTTTTTGAATTCGATGAGCGATTGATCTCTCAGGTGTTAATTAATTTAATTAAGAATGCCTCAGAATCTCTTGAAAGTTCAAGAGATATCAATTCTTTTACTCCCCAAATTACAGTTTCAGTGGACATTAAAAAAGACGACGTTGTGACGATGGTTTCCGACAACGGCAAGGGATGGCCGGAAGAAAACAGATCTCGACTACTTGAGCCATATATGACGACACGGGGCAAGGGTACTGGGTTAGGGTTGGCCATTGTTTCAAAAGTTATTGAGCAGCATGATGGGCAGGTCGAAATGCATGATGCGGCACCTGATGAGAATGGAAATATTGGGGCGTGTTTTAAATTTACGCTGCCCTATCGCAAAGCGGCACAACTAGAAGAAAAAAAGAAAAACAAAGATCTGGGCCCTGATATGCCCATTTCGGTGATGGAAAAATAGATGGCCCAAGACGTACTTATCGTTGATGACGAAGAAGATATTCGCGACCTGATTTCCGGCATACTGGAAGATGAAGGATATGAAACCCGGTTAGCCCATGACGCAGATTCAGCTCTTAAAGCCATTGAAGCCCGCCGACCCGGTTTGGTGTTCTTAGATATATGGATGCAAGGGTCTCGACTTGATGGTTTGCAGCTTTTGGACGCCATTCAAGAACGACATAAGGGCATGCCCGTCGTCATGATCTCGGGTCACGGCAATGTCGAAACAGCAGTTTCGGCCATTCGAAGAGGCGCATATGATTATATCGAAAAGCCTTTTAAAATTGACCGGCTGCTGCTTATCGCCCAGAGGGCGCTCGAAACACGTCGACTAAAAGAGCAAGTGCAGGACTTAAAGGTTCGCTCTGGCGCTGACAACAATAAGCTTGTTGGGGCATCTGCGGCCCTTGCCAGCGTCAAATCGGCATTAAGCAAATGCGCAATGACCAATTCACGCGTGTTCTTTACGGGGCCATCTGGCACCGGCAAAGGACTTTGTGCGCGTAACCTTCACGAATTGTCCCATCGAGCAGCAGGGCCATTTGTCGAAGTCAATCTGGCCATGCACAGCGACGATGATCTTCCTGAAGTGCTGTTTGGTCGTGAAGTAAACGAAAATGGTTCAAAATCTATCCGCGCGGGCGCATTTGAACGTGCGCATGGAGGCACGATTTACCTCGCAGAAGTTGAGGTACTGTCTGCTGGATTGCAAAGCCAGTTATTGCGTGCAGTTGTCGAAAACAAGTTCACTCGAATTGATGGTGAAACACGGGTAGACGTTGATGTCAGGATCGTTTCGTCTTGTGCAACAAACATTTCTCGACTTGTTGAAGAGGGACAGTTTCGAGGCGATCTTTTCCACCGTCTTGCGGTGATTCCGTTGGCCTTACCGTCATTACGCGAGCGAAGGGAAGATATCCCGCCGCTGGTCGCGCAATTGGCGATAAACCTGCAGCACGTACATAACTTAAAGGCCTTTGAGATTGCAGATGATGCAATGGCGGTATTGCAAGCTCAAGATTGGCCAGGAAATGCACGTCAGCTACGTAACTCGCTTGAACGCCTAGTCATTTTGCACAGAGATAACTTTCCTGATGATGGCCGGATCACGGCTGAGATGCTACCAGCGGATATCGGAGAAGTTTTGCCGTCAGTCGAGGAGGGTGCTGAAAGCCCTCATTTGATGACCTTGCCGCTGCGGGAGGCGCGTGAAGTATTTGAACGCCAATATCTTGTTGCGCAGATTGAACGATTTGGCGGCAATATCTCGCGCACCGCAGAATTTGTTGGTATGGAACGCAGTGCTTTGCATCGCAAACTCAAATCATTGGGTCTTTAGGGCCTGACTAGGGAGCATTTATGCGCGTTATTATTAGTGGTGCCGGACAAGTTGGATATGGAATTGCTGAGCGATTGGCTATGGAATCCAACGAGGTGACTGTGATTGATAGCAACCCTGAGCTCGTGCAAAGGGTTCGCGATACATTGGATGCCCGTGGCGTACATGGCCACGGCTCTCATCCCGATGTTCTTGCACAAGCCGGCGCGCGCGAGGCAGACATGTTGATTGCCGTTACGCAGGTTGATGAAGTCAATATGACCGCATGTCAGGTTGGTCACTCAATTTTTAACATTCCTACTCGTATTGCCCGCATTCGCGCCCAAAGCTATTTGAAGTCAGAATGGAGCGATCTGTTTGCGCGGGATCACTTGCCTATCGACGTTATTATTTCGCCCGAAGTGGAAGTTGGCGATTTGATTTTACAACGCATGGCTTATCCAGGCGCACTAGATCTTGTGTCATTTGACGATGATCAAGTGCTGGTGATCACCGTGGCAGTAACTGAAGAATGTGCGATTATCGATACGCCTTTGCAACAATTGACAGAACTGTTTCCAAACTTGGAAGCCACAGTTATGGGCGTCCGCCGCGAAGGGGAAATGAAGGCCCTAAAATCCACCGACTATTTACTACCGGGCGATGAAGCAATTGTTGCCGTGGGGCGCTCGCAAGTGAACCGTGTTTTGGCCATGTTCGGCAAAGACGCTCCGTTTCCTGACAAAGTTGTTATCGGCGGGGCAGGCAATATTGGCCAATATGTCGCGAAGAAGCTTGAACAGCTTGGCGAAGGCATTTCAGTGCGCCTGATTGAGAACAATCGAGAGGTAGCTCAGCGCGCCGCTGAAAATCTTAGCCAGTCGATTGTTGTTTTTGGGGATGGCCTGCACGAAGACATAATGAATGAAGTGGGCATTCAAAATGCTCAAATGTATTTGGGTTTAACAAATGACGACGAGACAAATATTCTTTCGTCAGTTCTCGCCAGCGAGTTAGGCAAGGCGACAACAATTGCGCTCGTGAATCAACCTCAATACCCTCGATTTGCACGACGTCTTGGTGTCGATGCCTTTTTGAACCCACGTACTGTGACGGTATCCAAAATCTTGCGTCATGTGCGGCGGGGTCGAATTCGCGGCGTTTATACGTTGTATAACGGGGCAGCCGAACTGATCGAAGCTGAGGCGTTGGAAACATCGCCATTGGTGGGTAAACCCCTTAAAGACTTCGATTTCGGCACCGGCGTGCGGATTGGCGCGATTATTCGCGGTGGAAATGTTATGGTGCCGACGGGGCAAACGCGCATTGAGGCCGGTGATTTGGTTATTGTTTTCGCACTTGCTGACGCCGTTCGCAAAGTGGAACAAATGTTCCGCGTTAGCATCGATTTCTTTTAGAACCGATATGCCAACAATCCTTTCCATATGTAGTTTAATTCTAGCTGGCTTTGCATTTTGTTTGTGCGCGCCGTTTGGTGTTGCTGTAATCGGTCAAAATGAGGCGATGATTGAAGGCTTTGCACTGCTGATCATTGCCTATCTGTTCTTTTCAGCCATCATTTTACTCTCGTTCAATGGGCAGGATCGCAAGCTTTCACGCGGTCGAATTTTCGTCATGTCGTTATGCTGCTGGTTGACGCTGGCCAGCGCCGCAACGCTACCCTTTATCCTATTGGAAGGGATGTCACTGCACCGCGCGTGGTTTGAAGCTGTTTCGGCCACCACGTCCCTTGGCACGACGTCGGTGAGCGTTGATATGATCAGTACGCCTATGAAAACGTACCGCGCTGTCACCGCATGGTTTGGCGGGTTTTTGACCCTTGCTCTAATTGTTTATGTACTGAGCCCTTATCGAGTTGGTGGCGTGCCAAATCGTGACTTGCGATTTGTGTTGCACGGCACCGGTGCAGGAGGGCCAAGACTACTCCGAACATTGGGCGAAATTGCCGTGCCCTATGCAACCCTAACGCTAACTTGTATGTTACTGCTTTTTGCACAGGGTGTGCGGCCACTGGATGCGGTTTTGGCTTCAACTGCGGCGATGTCGACAAACGGTTTTTTGCCAACGGCATCAGGCGGATCGATCTTTAACAACTTTACTGCCGAGATAACGCTGATCGTATTCATGATCATCGGTGGAACAAGCATCATTTGGCACCGAATGATAGTAACGCGTCGCTTTGAATTGTTGATGCGGGAACATCGCGAAAGTTTTGCGGTCGTGTTTCTCATATTGGGGCTAGGTATGCTGTTGTCGATCGTAAATGGGGCGGCAGATGAAGGCAGCTTTGAATTCTTACGCCACATCTTTGATGTCGCATCGATAATGACAACGACAGGGATTACACACAATCCAAACGCTGGCATCAGCGTACCACTTCTCCTCAGCTTCATGCTTGCAATGGGCGGCGCAACAACATTCTCGACCAGCGGCGGCATTAAGCTCTATCGGTTGGGCGTGATGATGTCGAATTCTCTTGCTGAGGCACGTCAACTCGTTTTCCCCAACGCCATCATGGCCAACCGTTTCACCGATGGGCTTTTTGGCGCGCGCGCGATCAAGGCGATTTGGAGCTATTTTTTCTTGTTCATCCTAACCCTCAGCGTCGGAATTTTCGGTTTTACTATTTTGGGTATGCCGTTCGAAAGTGCGTTATCCACGGGAATTGGCAGCATTAACTCGGTCGCAAATTTGGTTGATTCATCCTATATACAAGGTGAGGGTGGGGCAGCTATTGGCCTGTGGGCATCTGGCTTGGCCCTTGCCGGACGTATTGAAATATTGGTGTTTTTCGCCGCTTTCGCTGATTTTCGGCAGCAATGATGACCCAAACCAATTGACAGCCTGCATTTGAGTGCGTACCGATTGTGTTGCGGTAAATTATTAAAGTTTTATTCAACACCAATTGTTGGTAATAAAATGAGAACTTATTCTTGGCATTGAAGGTAATTTTTTGCCGAATTTGCCCAAAAAAGAGGCCAACCAATGCCCAACGAGAAAAACCAAAATCTTCAAGACTCGTTCCTGAATAATGTACGCAAGAACAAAATCCCAGTGACAATCTTTCTTGTAAACGGTGTGAAGCTTCAGGGCGTCATCACTTGGTTTGACAATTTTTGTCTATTATTGCGACGTGAATCTCAGTCTCAACTGGTCTACAAACATGCCATTTCCACCATTATGCCGGGCGCACCTATTCAGTTGTTTGACCCAGAAACTAGCGACAAAGGTTAACTGGGCTGTCAGAAAAATCCAAAATTGAAAATCAAGTTGGCGTCGACTTTAAAAAGGGCGACGCTGCCTATCATGATCGTCGTGTAGCTGCCACGCGCACCCTATTGGTGTGTCCAGACGTTACGCGCGGACCACGCAGGCGGACGATTGAGGCGCGGCTTGAAGAGTTTAAAAGTCTCGCGAGCGCCATAAATTTGGAAGTTATCGACGACCATATTTTCAATGTCCGTGAAGTGAAACCGGCCACCTTTATTGGCGGCGGTCAAGTTGAACAACTTTGCCAGCAGGTTGAAGATGACGAGATAACTCTGGTCCTTATCGACTGCCAGCTAACCCCAATTCAACAACGTAATTTGGAAACGCGGTTGGGCGCGAAAGTACTTGATCGAACAGCGCTTATCCTTGAAATTTTTGGTGATAGAGCGGCAACTCGTGAAGGTGTGCTTCAAGTTGAGCTTGCGCACCTTAACTACCAACGCGGGCGCTTGGTGCGGTCATGGACCCACCTTGAGCGACAACGTGGCGGCATGGGGTTTGTCGGTGGACCCGGTGAAACACAAATCGAGTCGGACAGACGATTGCTGCAAGAGCGGGTGAACCTACTCAATAAGCGGCTTGCTAAAGTTCAAAAAACCCGTTTTGAACAACGAAAATCGCGCCAATCCATTCCGTTTCCGATTATTGCATTGGCTGGATACACAAACGCTGGCAAATCGACTTTGTTTAATGTTTTGACAGATTCTGAAATCAATGCCGAAGACCAGCTTTTTGCGACGCTCGATACGACTGTGCGTCGCGCAACTTTGCCCCATAAGCGCGAAGTCGTGTTTTCAGACACGGTTGGATTTATCGCCGATCTGCCGACGGACCTAGTTGCTGCATTCCGTGGCACTTTGGAAGAGGTAACAGAAGCTCATGTTGTCTTGCATGTCCGCGATGTGGCGAATGATGACTATGTTGCCCAAGCCCAAGATGTGAATGACGTTTTGGCCGACCTTGATGTTTCACCGGAGACGGTGCCGTTCATTGAGGTTTGGAACAAGATTGACGCGCTCACTGCCGACGAACTTGAGTTGCGCCGTCGCCACAGAAACCCCAATCTAACGGTTGTTGAAATTTCTGCTCAGACCGGCGAGGGCATCGACGATCTACTTGCAGCGATTGAAGAGGAACTGAGCAAATCAGGACGTTTTCAAGTGGTTATGTTGCCGCATAAGCACGCAGGTATTGCACACTGGCTGTATGAAAATGGCGAGGTTCTAAGCGCAGCCGCGGATGAAGAACACGATGCAACACGGTACGAAGTGCGCATATTGAAAAACAAAATGTCGCCATTTCTCGAAAAATTCGACAAGTTTGTTGTTGAAGGGCAGCAGTAGGTTTAGCTTTATTCCTTATCTGCCTTTCGAATTTCCGACCAATATTCTTCCAGTTTAGTAAGACCTGCTTTTTGGATTTCCATATCATCCTCAAGGCAACGTTTTTCAACATATTTAAACCGACGGATGAATTTCTGGTTGGCTTTCGAGAGGGCGACCTCGGGATCGATATTGGATTTTCGAGCGACTGACGACATAGCAAACAGCAAGTCGCCTAGCTCTTCTTCAAGTCGTTCGTGATTGTCATCTTCTAGTTCGACAGCAACTTCGTCGAGTTCCTCACGTACCTTATCCAAAGCCTGCCTTGCATCAGGCCAGTCAAAGCCGACCCGCGCAGCACGTTTAGCAAGTTTGTTAGCCCGCGTTAGGGCAGGGAGTGCCCGTGGCACGTCATCCAGAACGGATGGTTCCCCATCCTGCGCTTTTGCAAGTCGTTCTTCTGCCTTAATAGATTCCCAGTTCGAATTGACGGCTTCTGCATCATCCAGTGTTTGCTGTGCAAAAACATGGGGATGTCGTCGAATGAGTTTCTCGCAAATGCCGTAAACCACATCACCAAAATCGAATTTATCAACCTCTTTTGCCATCTGGGCGTAATAGATAGGTTGGAATAAGAGGTCACCAAGCTCGGCTTTCAGATCCGAAAAATCCTCGCGCTCAATCGCATCCGCAACTTCATAGGCCTCCTCAATCGTGTGAGATTTGATGGAATTGAAATCTTGCTTCAAATCCCAAGGACAGCCGGTTTCAGGGTCGCGCAGCCGGTGCATTATCTCGATTAGAGTTGCAATATCTCGGCTTGGCTTCATAGTTTTGCTCTTTTGTTTTGATGGTAGGTCAATGCAAGGGCAATAACGTGCCGTAGCTCAGCTTCAACAGGTTCAAGATGATTCGGCAGCACAATTTCTCTCGTGCCCACCAAATCGAACGTGTCGCCATATAATTCGCGCACCTGATCAACAAGATTGGTTGTACAATGCACATACAAGGAGATTGATCTCGAACCATTTTGATCAATTCTAATCGTTGTGCCGGATTTTGGTTTTTGAGTTAAAAAACTGATTTGGTTCCATTTCAACGCTTCCACAACTTGCCCACATTTGGGCGTTTGGGATGCCACATCATGGACAAGCGCACGAACCCGTGCGAGCGCAGATTTCGAGGCTGGTGCATAATCGAGCAATCGTTGATCTATAATGTTCATATAAAAACAGGTTGGTTAGGCTTTATTCAGCAATAAACAGTGACCGAATGAGCGGCAAATCAATGTTGGGTTACACGTCTATCATACCCATTTTGACTTTGAACGCGAACGGATAAATCCGCCATGTCCAATAGATAAAGTTTGTGAGATTTCCAGATCGAGTTGATGTTTTCCATCCAGATATGGGCCGCCGCCGACAAGCGGCGGGGGCCCGTTTTAACTAAAGTGTTCCCAACAGACCATCCACTTGCATGTTCCACAACTTGGCGTATAGACCGTGCTTTGCCAACAAGTCTTTATGTGTGCCAAATTCAACGACTGCTCCATTGTCGATCACCGCGATTTTGTCCATGTGTGCGATGGTTGAAAGCCGGTGTGCAATGGCGATTACCGTCTTGTCCGACATGAAATCATAAAGCGTTTCCAAGATTTCAGCTTCCACCTGAGAATCAAGTGCCGAAGTCGCTTCATCCAAAATAAGGATTGGTGCATTTCTCAAGAGAGCGCGGGCGAGCGAAACCCGCTGTTTTTGACCACCAGAAAGGCGAACGCCACGTTCTCCAACTATAGCGTCATACCCCGCGTTCCCGTGATAGTCCTTAATGGACCTGATGAAATCATCCGCTTTTGCCTTACGAGCGGCAGCTATGAGCTCTGAAATCGAAGCATCACTTTGACCCAAACTAATGTTCTCTCGAATAGAACGGTTTAGAAGCGAGGCATCTTGAGCCACAGAGGCAATGTTTTGACAAAGACTGTCTTGTTTGATGAGAGAAATGTCTTGCTGGTCGACAAAAATATGGCCGCCTTCAGGCTGATAATGACGCATCAATAGATTGACGATCGTGGATTTCCCCGCGCCAGATGGTCCAACAAGAGCCACTTTTTCACCTGCACCAATATCCAGTGACAATTCACTTAGTCCGCCTGTGGATTGACCATAGCGATGGGTAACGTTGTCAAACTTTATCGCTCCGCCTTTAAAAATAAATGCCGGCGCATTGGGCGCATCTTTGATGTTTATCGGTTGCGCAATGGAGCTCAGTGCTTCGCGGGTTGCACCTATATTGCCATAGATTGACGCAACAGAGTCCAACATCCATTCAGCCATGCTAGAAATGCGTGTCGCCAGGGCAAGTGACGCCGCAACCATGCCCAACATAGCATCGCCGGATTGCCACAGCAAAATGGAATAGCCAACCAAACCAACAAGCAAAAGATTGCTTAAAAACACCATCCCCACATTGATCAAAACTTCGAACCGTTGAACCCCAATAAATGACGTTAGGGCGTTTTGAAATTTTAGGAATGTGTTGGGGTCTTCGTGGGACTGATCGGTGAATAGTTTGACCGTTTCAATGTTGCTATATGCATCAACAAGTTGACTGGTTAGCTCGGTTTTTGAGTTTTCAAACTTCTCGTAATTGTCCCTAAAACGCGGCACAGCGTAGACCATATGCGCACCATATAGTCCCGCCCAAATCAAAAGCGGAATGGCCAGTCGGATGTCAATCGCAGCGAGGAGCCAAACCGAACAAATGAAATATGTCACCACATAAATCAATGTGTGCAGAACGGCGTAAACAACATTGGTGGCGGATACGCCGAGCTCTCGAACCCTTGTGGCCAATTGCCCTGATTGCTGGTTTTTAAACCAGCCAACCGATTGTTTCATTATATGCTGATGTGCGCGCCAGCGGATCAAACTCACCGTGGCGGGGCGAAAAGCAATATCGTCCAATGCCTCATTCAAAAGTGCTACACCGGGACGTAAAACCAAGAGAACGAGGACGGCGAGGAGCATTTCACCGCCCATGTCTTGCCATATGTTAGTCCGTTCTATGCTGACCAATTGATCAATCAGGTGGCCCGCATAATAAACCAGCCAAACCTCGATTAAAGCCGCAAAAATGGTGGTGATGAAACAAATCAAGACGATCCGACGCATTGGACGCAAATTTTGAAGGATAAAAGACAGCGCACCAGATGCCGGCGTTACGGCAGCATAGCGCTGAAACGGATCAACAAGACCCGCAACAAATCTAAACATGTAAGAATTTCCTAGAGAATATTTGTCAGATGCACTGTGGGCTTCGCCCAAACAGCAATTGCAACTCGCTTAAGCGAATTTCCCTTGTAATAGTATCATCTGGCAATCTCCTGTTCTCTAATGCAATGAGCGTAGAAAACATTGGACGTTCCGTCAAGCGGGAATAGGTTCGCCAAATACCAATTCATGCGCGCCCGGAACTGATTGAATCTGAGCCTTATCCATCAAACAAAATGCAGTCGAAAGGCCATCAGCTCGTATTGTAGATCGATGACGGTTTAAAACCCGAGCCATTTCGTCGACTGCTACGCGAGCGTGTCTCCAACGTTCGATCTTGCGTCGTTCTTCGAGTGAGATTTGTGTATTTGGTGCCCATGACATATTCCTCCTGTTTGATAACACATTGTTTTCAAACAAAAGTCGCACTTCAAGGTAGCGCGTACCCTACTACATGAGTTGTCTCTGCAAAGATAAAACAAGAGAGTTTGTGCAAAGCTCAAATGCGACACTCTTAGAGCTTGAGGCCATCGGATGACCGCAAGAGTCAAAGCCAATGTGGCAAAACGTCAACGTGTCTGACGTCAGCGCGTATGGGTCCAAGTAGTGTAATTTGATAAGAGAGTGTTTTAGGCTCATCGCAACCACCAAGGAGTGGAAGATGAGACAGACCAGTGGAACTCGAAAGAGCCATGGCGAGAAGATCGTCAAAGACATCAAGCGTGCCACACGTAAGCAGTATTCACCCGAAGAGAAGATCAGGATCGTGTTGGACGGTCTTCGTGGCGAAGACAGCATTGCTGAGCTGTGCCGTCGTGAGGGTATATCCCAGGGCATCTATTACAAATGGTCGAAGGACTTCTTGGAGGCTGGTAAGCGGCGCTTAGCAGGCGACACGGCCCGTGCTGCGAACTCGGACGAAGTGAAGGATCTTCGCCGTGAAGCGCGTGATCTAAAGCAAGTTGTTGCAGAACAAACGCTTGAACTCCGGCTGCTCAAAAAAAGCATGACCGGGAATGGGGCGACCAAGAATGAGATATCCCGCATCTGAGAAACTAGAGATTATAGAACTGGTCGAGGGATCACATTTGTTAGCCCGACAGACTTTGGCAAAGCTGGGTATACC
The DNA here is from genome assembly GCF_051251695.1 of Maritalea sp. Classification (NCBI taxonomy): domain Bacteria; kingdom Pseudomonadati; phylum Pseudomonadota; class Alphaproteobacteria; order Hyphomicrobiales; family Devosiaceae; genus Maritalea; species Maritalea sp. The sequence goes on from NZ_JBPOEU010000009.1 coordinate 101,237, forward strand.
TCGCACCACGTTCTACCGTTGATATGACAGGTATCTTCAACGTGGTGAGGCAGGATTGCAGGATCAATCCCCCAAACCAAAACATATCTGGAACCGCATTCCTGACGAAGTTCGGCGCAAAGTCGTCAAGCTGGCGTTGACGGAGACGGAGCTGTCACCTCGAGAACTGGCGGTGACATTCACAGACAGGGAAAGCTACTTTGTGTCAGAGGCTTCGGTCTATCGCGTATTGAAAGCGCATGACCTGATCACCAGCCCAGCCTTTATCGTCATCAAGGCAGCCAATGAATTCAAAGACAAAACCACCGCGATCAACCAGTTGTGGCAGACGGACTTCACCTATCTGAAGATTATCGGCTGGGGTTGGTTCTATCTCAGTACAATACTGGACGATTACAGCCGTTACATCATTGCGTGGAAGCTGTGCACAAACATGAGGACCCAGGATGTAACCGACACTCTAGACCTAGCGTTGCAGGCATCAGGTTGCGACCAGGTTCACGTCGTTCACAAGCCACGACTACTCAGCGACAATGGCTCCAGTTATGTTTCTGGGGAATTGGGTGACTGGCTGCAAGACAAGGGAATGAAACACACTCGCGGTGCACCGTATCATCCCCAGACCCAGGGTAAGATCGAAAGATGGCACCAAACCCTGAAGAACCGCATTCTGCTGAACCACTACTTTTTGCCTGGTGATCTCGAAGCGCAAATCGAAGCTTTCGTCGATCACTACAACCATCGGCGCTACCACGAGAGCCTGAACAATGTGACACCTGCTGATGTCTACTTCGGACGCGACAAAGCCATTCTAAAACAACGAGAAAGGATCAAAAGAGAAACACTAGAAACGCGGCGCTTGCAACACAGACAACGCGCTGCATAATGAAACCAATCAGATGAGCTAAACTCTCTCTTAGTTTAAGCAGCCATTGGTTCCAAAAACCCTGACGACGGACAATCAAATTACACTACTTGGACCCATACGCGCTGACGTCAGACAGTAAAATGCGTGAACGTATGAAGCTTGCGCGGTGCCTGTCAAAAGATGTTGTTTCCATGCAGAATTGGTCGCCAAAACGCATTTTGGAATAAGGTCTTAATTGCAGTCACATTCTTGACAAAGTGTTTGCTCAGTGTGAACAATCAAAGTCGTAATAGTTGATTTATTTTTTTAAGTTTTGGTGTTTATGTTTTTTTCTTTAAGTCTCATTTTTGGTAATTTCTGCCGCGTAGGCAAGTCCTAATGAGTGTGGCAGCGACACCCAACAGAAATGAAAATACCAGTGGGCAGGTCGCTCACCCTGAGGCGCCTTTGGCGACGAATGGACTGGTTGCATATCGGGCGGAGAGCCCAGAAGACATCCTGAAAATTCGAGACACTGTTCTGGAAGCCCATGCTGAAGGCAGATATTCACATTTGCCATTCTCGGGCGAGAAATTTGAACGCGCTTATACAAAAGCGATCCGTCATCCAGCGGACACACTTTCGGTTTATGTCCAACATAACGGTGTAACTGTCGGCATCCTCAATGCAGGTGTTGGTGATTATTATTTAGGGATTGGTGGGCGCATGGTGACGGTTTACGCGCTTTATGTTTCCGGCAAAGTTCGCAATTCACTTCTCGGAGGTCGCGTCGGCATAAAGCTAATGCGAATGGCCACCGATTGGTCGAAATTACAAAAAGCCGAAGAAATTCAGATTCATTCGACGTCTGGTATCGATGCTGAGCGAACTGATAGGCTCTTATCTCGTTTGGGTTTCAAGGCAATCGGAGGAAACTATGTCGCGAGAATTTAGCATCCAAATTTTAACGAAAATTGTTGGAGCAACTATCAGCTCCGGTTTGGGGGTCTTGACGCAAGCCATTTTTGTTGTCTGGCTTTGTATATTGCCAATAACGACATGCTTGGCACAACAACCCATTACTGAGCCATTGCAAAAAGCGTTGAATATCTACGATGAAGAGACTCTTATTGATTATTATATCAAGTCTGCATTTCAGCTTGAGTTCGCAGACAACGAAGAAGCCGTGGGACGGGATAAGCTATATAAGAGAGTTAAACAGCGCGTCTTGCATGTATTGCCGCTGTTTCTTGATCCAAAAAGCTACACAGACAAGGAATTTGAGTTTGATGTGATTTTTCGCGTAGTCCATGACATCAATGCTCACCTGCCATTTGAAATTTATAAAGCCTACCGTCCTAGTCAGTTGATTGATGCGTTTGGAACACGGAAAAATCTGAAAATTGCTCAACATGATCGCGCCTATGTTGTTATTGGTTCGAGTGAAGAGATTGATAGCTATATGGATGATTTCGGCCAAAAGGGAGAAACTGGACAGATTGCTTTTCAGTTGTATCAGATTGCAAAAAACGCACCTGACATGAAGCAAGGGGTTTGCACGGCGACTCCATTTCCAGCGTTAATTGAAGATGTCAACTCAGTAGGTACTGTATTCATTCTGATTGATGATGAGCGAAATTTAGAGGCTTGCTTGTACGAGGAACTCATCCAGTCATTAGGGTTGTTGGGCGATTTTTCTCCTGGCACAGAATCCATGTTCAACGACGACGATGTTCACAAAACCCCGACGACGCTTGATTGGGCTCTTTTGCAAATTCATATGGACGCGAAAGTTGTTGCTGGCATTGGTCCGTCAGAGATTAGAATGGTGGCGGCAAAAATCATTGAAGACATAAAAGTCAACATACCGGTTTTGGCGGGAGTAACGACAAGTGAATTTTAAGTTTGGCGGGTTCAGTTTTTTTGTAGGATTGCTTTCTGGCTTAATCTTGTTTGTGCTTCTTACAGCTTGGGTGAATAGGGACAAACCCTACATCTTGACGATGGGTGAGCAGCTAAAAATTGTTGTTGATGACATTAACAAGAAAAATGATGGTGAACTGAGTCAGCTAAATATTTTTGCAAAGGCAAACTCAGATAAATGGGAGGATATAGGAAATGAAAAAGCGCACGTTGTAACTGGGGAAGTGTCATATAAGACTGCTAACGAACAGGAGATAAGAAGGTACAGGTTTTATTATGCGATTTTTGGAACCGGTGAAATTAGCACGCACGGATTAACTAAGTTAGATAATTGAGCAAATAGCTCAAGCAATTAAGAGATTTTTGGAGAATATTGTGGACAGACATTTTGTTAGCGGAACATGGCCAGTTGGGGCAGCGTTAGATTGGTACGTTTCAGGCCGCGGTCAGAGTGTATCAATCAATCCTAACGGTGGTATTTACCGTGATTTGAAACTCAGTACTTTAATCAATGATTTTCAGGGTGAGTTTGAAAATCTTGCGGTAGGGGGTTCATTTGAATTCGGCGGTGGATTTGGTGGTGCACATGCAGAGTCAATAAATCACGCACGAATAAACCTTACGGTCAACGATGTTCTGTCAGCAAATAATGATCTCAAATTTGTCAGTTTTTCTATTAATAGTGTTGTTGATACCTATGATTTCAATCTGGATCAACTTGGTCCGGACATTTTATCTGGCAACCTCGGGAACATGCCGCGACATGCCGGAACGCTTGGTGGGGAAGTGCTAGCAATACTATTGGCCCGGCAAGATATTCAAAATGGAAACTTTAGTGTTCCTCAACAATACGATATTTCAGTTGGTAGTTCCACAGAAAATTACATGTTGATGGTACCAAGATCAGCACAACATTCGCCAGGGAAAGCGAATTTAGGGTTTGCTGACAATGTTAATGCTGGTGTTTTCCAGATGCTTGGTGCGATGGGACCGGGTGCTCGGTTTGGTGATAACATCAATAAATGCTTCTCCGCCGATACTTCAATTCAGTTGTCCAATGGAACGTTGATTGAGATTGAGAACATTCGTGTTGGTGATCAAGTCGCATCCTACTCTGAGTCCGTGTCCAATGGTCGTGAGGCATTGTCAAGTAAGAGCGTAGTACACCTTTTTGAAAACGTAACAGATATCTGGATTGAGCTTTCGAATGGCTTAACCGTGACGCCGGGACATCATTTCTTGGCATCAGATGGCTCGTTTAAGGCAATTGATGACATTCTTGGCGCCGATGGCATTGTCATTGATGAGGTTGGCAATGAACTAAAAGTAACCGGTGAGTATATCCGTTATTCGGAAGATACAGCGGGTCTTTATGAACAAGCAGAGATGTATGTTGCGGCCTCGGCCGGATCGTTGGCGCTTCAGCCTGAACTTAAAAAAGGCTGGAAAACCTATAACTTCGAGGTTGAAGACTTCCACACTTATGTAGCTGGCGGCATTCGTGTGCATAACATGTCGGTCGATTTTGCCAACAAATACGATGGAACTCCGGTCTATCCGCACATGATTCCGCGGCATAATCCTGATACCAATGAATTTGAAAACGCGGTTATTTGGAAACCTGATCCAGCTTCAGCTGAAAACCAAAGCGCGGCGCTCAAACATTTGATGGAACAAGACCATGACCCGATCACCATTCCAGGCGACGGGCCCGCGACCACAATTGCGTCTGGCAAAACGGTAAATGCTGGTACCAAAATCGTCGCCAATGATTATGTTTATACGGTCAATGGTGATGGCTCCATCACAAATATGACAACGGGTAGAACCACTTCACCCCCAACAACGCCGGGCAGCACATCGCCAGTTGGTGGAACACAAGTGACTGGTTCTGGACCAAAGGTTACATTGGGCACTGGCAAAGAGGTCAATTCGGGGACGACTGTTTCACAGAATGGCTACGATTATGTTGTAAACGCCGACGGCTCAACCACCAATACGACTACGGGTTGGACATATAATAAAGACGGCACACGCTCGCAGTCTGATAGCGATAAACAATCAAGCAGCAGCAATAATGATGGCGGTGGAAAGTCGTCGCAAAGTAGCAGCAGCAGCTCGCGTGATAATGACAGCGACAAAGATTCAAATTCAAGCAGCGGCGGTTATGACTATTTCGACGCTGCAGATGGTGTTTGGAAGACAAAACCGGTCATATTTGATTTAGATGGCGACGGCATTGAAATCGCACAACTGAATGCGTCGAACTTTTTCTATGACATCAATGGAGATGGCAAAGACAACCGCACGGCCTGGGCTGCGGCAGGTGATGGCGTTTTGGTCCGTGATGAGGGTAATGATGGCGTAATTGAACTCAAGCAAGAGATTGATTTTACGTCTTGGGCGCCTTCAGCAAGGTCAGACCTTGAAGCGCTGCGTATGGCTTTTGATAGCAATGGTGACGGCAAGCTCGACGCACAGGATGATGATTGGTCACTATTCAAAATACTGGTCACCAATGACGATGGCACCACAACGCTCAAGACATTGGCAGAGTTGGGTATTACCTCACTTGATTTGATCTCCAATAACCATCAGCAAACACTTTCAGACGGCTCCAACATCGCAGGTACCACAACTTTTACGAAATCAGATGGCACAACTGGTGTGGCCGGAGATGTGGCCCTTTCGTATGACACTGGAAGTTATGTCGTAACGCAGACAACTACAAATAACGCTGACGGTTCAACGACAATCGAAAACACAGGGCGTCGGACAGACGGGTCGATTGCACACAATACTGTTTCCACAATAAGCGCTGACGGAAATACGCGTACCATCTCGTTTGACGACGATGGCGATGGCGTTGCCGATCGTGTTCGCTCCGAAAGTCGCGTGCTGAATGCAGACGGATCAATTGTCGAAACTTTTGACGACTTTGACACCAGTGAAACAATTTTGCTTCGTCGTGAGCAAAAGGAAACAAGCGCGGACAAAAATACAATCACAATCAGCACCGATGCGAATGGCTCTGGTGTGTTTGATGTTGTTGAAACTCGCACCACTGCGGCCAATGGTGACCTAACGGTCGTTATTGAAAACCGTAACGCCGATGGCTCCATGCATGATCGGCAATCAACGACAACAAGTGCGGACGGACTGTCCAAAACGGTACAAGTTGAATTGACCGCCACAGGTGGCATCAATGGTACAAAAACCGTTGATACCAATGTTGCTGCAGACGGTACCCGCACAGAAACAATTACTAACTATTCTGGCGATGGCGTAACGTTGGCTCATAAAACGAGCTCCATTAAAACGACCATTAGCGGAGACGGTAAGTCTCGAACCGTCGAAACCGATTTGGACGGCGATGGAGATGTGGACATCACATCTTCCAGCGTAATTACGAACAATGTCGACGGTAGTAAATCGACTACGGATACGATTTCAAATGGCGACGGAAGCCTACGCAGCATGACTGTTAAGTCACTGAGCGCGGACGGCAACACCAAGACCGCAGAAGTAGACATTGATGGGGACGGGGTGTTTGATCAGAAAACGGTTGATGCAACTGTGGTCAATGGGGATGGGTCTCGTGAACGCACGGTGACGACGACGAATGGAGATCAAAGCCTATCCTCGAAATTTGTTGAATCCGCGAGCGCGGACGGCAAAACCCGCACAATTAGCGTTGATAGTGATGGCGATGGCAATTTTGACCAAATTCAAACCATTGTTGAAGTTAATGGCAACTTGGTCGATACAATTTCGACCTACGCTCCCAATGGGGGCATTCTTGTTAATCGTGTTGAAACAACCACGAGTGCAGATGGTCTGACACAAACGACTAAATCTGACATAAATGGCGACGGCACATACGATACAATAGTCGAGACCACTAAAATTCAACTTGTTGATGGCGGATCTCGTGTCACCACTGAAACGAAAAATGGTGATGGTACAGTTGAAATCTCCAAATCAGAGGTAACAACGAGTGCTGATGGTTTGACCAAATACGGCGCGACCTATGCAAATGGAGGCGCTCTTCCAGAATATTCATTCGCTGATGTAACGGGTAAGAATGCAGACGGATCGATTACCCAGGTTGTCGAAAAACACGTGGGTGGAGCACCTGATTCAACCCGCGTTGGTCCGACTGTAACTGAGATTAGCGCTGACAAACTGACGGTAATTACCAAACAATTTGTCGAAGACTTTACGGACCCAGCAAGTATTTCCACGACTGTTAAGTCTGTTGACGGTTCAATTGTTCAAACGGTGGAGAGTTTTAGCCCCGATGGCACGATTTTGGTTGGTAAAAGTGTTTCTGAGATTAGTGCTGATGGACTTACGAGCGTTACAAAATCGGACGCCAATGGTGACGGCACCTTTGATACGATCTTGCGCACAGTGAAGACCTTGAACGATGATGGTTCGGTAACGACAACGCAAACCAGCTATGCTGGCAATGTCGAGACAGCAGCAAACAAAAATGGTTCTTCTGTAAGCACAGTAAGCGGTAACCAACTTAACAAAACTACCTATTCTGATGCTGATGGTGACGGTCAATTTGACAGCAAAACAGTAGAACAAACGGTTCTGAATGTTGATGGTTCACGAACGACAACGGCGACATCTTACAATGGCGATGGAACTGTTCAAACAGGGAAGTCAATTGCCACAGTCAGTGATGATGGACTTACTAAAACAAGTTCTGTTTTTTATGGTGCGGATGGCACAGCCGACCTAACAACATCGCAAGTCACAACTCTCGCAGCAGATGGTTCGACAACGGTAACAACTTCGAACTTTGCGGCCGATGGATCGCTGGCTTCTAAGAGTGTAGTTATGTCTTCAGGTGACGGTTTGTCGTCTAGCAATTCGATTGATCGTAATGGCGATGGAGTTGATGACCAAAAGGCAGTTACGACAAAGAACATCGATGGCTCAGTAACGACGGAGGTGACCACCTACGATACGTCGGGCGTTTTGGTATCCAAATCGGTTCAAAACACGGCGGCTAATGGTTTATCTTCGACAGTAACAAACGACACTGATGGAAACGGTGTAACCGACAGTTCGACTTCCACACTGACTACGTTGAATGCTGATGGATCAACGATCAAAGTGTATTCCAAGTTTGACGTTGCTGGAGCTTTACTGGAGAAGTCGACGACAACAACGAGTGCGGATGGACGAACAAGCAACACAACTTGGGATGACGCTGGGGGGAATAGCACCCGCAGCCAGTCTTCAGTGCTTGTGATAAATGCTGACGGTTCTCAAACAAACACATTTACCGAATTCAACGCGGATGGTTCTGTTCACGATAAAACCATCACTCAGACGAGTGCCAATGGTCTAGAAATTCACACCAGCCGAGATGTAGATGGCGATGCTACAACCGACCAGTCGTTTGTTCAGCAAACTCTAGGCGATGGAACAATTCGCACGTCAAAAATGGACGGTGTTGTTCAAACTGCATCTGGCAGAGAATTTGGGGATGCTGGTGGGCAATATACGACAACAAGTGCTGACGGTACGCTAATAACAATTCAATATGACAGCGATGGGGATGGATTGGCGGAAACGCAAACTACCACCCTTACTCAGTTGAATGCTGACGGAACAACTGTTCAAACAGTGACAAATAGTTCTCTTACCGGTGGCGATTCGAATGCGGCAGAACCGGTTTATGTTGAAGCGACAAACAACAAAACCATGGTGACCACAAGCGCTGACGGTCGAACCATAACCACCCAGTGGGACTTGGACGGCAACGGTACTGTGGATGAACACCGTATCGAAGACACGACATTTGCGGTCGACGGGTCGTCCACAACGCTTGTCAGTCTGTTTAATGATGGTGTCTTAACCTCAAAAGTTGAGACGACTAAATCTGCTGACAGGACGACAACTACTATTAAGCGTGACAGTGACGGCAGCGGCAGTTTTGATGAAATTGCTGAGAAATCGGTTGCGACCAACACTGACGGTTCGTTGACAGAAACAACTACTGTCACGAATCCAAATGGTAGCTTGATTTCCAAAACATCCATTCATACCAGCGTTGACGGATTAACGGTAACAACTGAACTCGATCCTAAGGGAACGGGTAGCTATACGGAAAAATCTGTTTCAGTTCGAGAAACTTTTGCGGATGGAACCGATAAAACCACCAAATCAAAATATGATGCTAATGATGTTCTAACAGAAGCGAGCGTTGTCCAGAACAATTTTGATGGGTCTCGCACCGACATCAGTATTGATGCAAACGGTGATGGGAACACTAATCAGACGAAGATCGTCGAAGCTTCGATTGATGGGTCCAGTAAAATAACAAAAACCAATTTTGATCAAAATGGTGTTGTTCAAGAGGTGCTCATTAGTGAACGAAGCTCAGATGGCCTGTTGTTGACGACAGAGAAAGATGAAAATGGTGACGGCGTCGTCGATCAAACCACATCGCACACGTGGTTGACAAATGCCGACGGGTCGCGTGAGGAAGTTTTAGAGGTTTACAAGGTCAGTGAGACAGCGAGCGATGGATCTGTTTCATCAATTTCACCTGTTCTACAGAACAAGGCTGTTATCAAAACAAACGCCGATGGTCGGACCAAGGTCAGTGAAGTTGATGTCGATGGCGACGGCAACGCTGACGAGGTTACGACAACGATCAACAATATAGATGGTTCAATAACTACAGAAACAACGGCAAACGCTGTTGCACGTGCTGTTCCGACAGATAGCAACGAAATCCGGTGGGCCTCAGCAGTCGCAACTGGGAACCCCACCGTTGCGGCCGCAACAAAAACGACAATTCGTGCGGACGGCATTACGCGTATCGTTGAGGCAGATTACGACGGCAATGGCACTTTTGAACACAAAGAGGTTTGGAAACGTGGCCTTGACGGCTCTCAGATTGCAGCCATTACTGATGTCGATGCAAACGGAGATGTCGTTGCATCAGGCACTTATACGGTGAGTGCAGATGGCCGAGTGCGTACAATGCTTAGCGACGCTACCAATGGCGGCTTCCCAGATACTTATCAAACCTGGGTTACGCGTATTGACCGTCAAGATGCGAAAACAACTCAAAATGTTGCTGACGGTATTTCTGTTCCAATTGTTTTGGTAACCGCCATAGGCGATAAGTTAGCATATAACATCACGGGAACCGACAATAATGATTACATCATAGGCGGCGTTTTAGCTGATACGATTTCTGGTGGGGCTGGAGATGACAAAATAGACGGTGGTAGTGGTGCCGATCAGCTTTTCGGAAATGCCGGAAATGATATTTTCATTGGCGGTGATGGTGCAGATCAAATAGATGGTGGAGACGGCGTAGATCTTGTTGATTATTCCCTCTCCAGTGACGGCGTGAGCGTCAATCTATTGGCCGGTAGCGGCAGTGGTGGTGATGCGGCCGGTGATAGTTTCGCAAATATTGAAAGCGTCAAAGGGTCGCTGTTTGGTGATACGCTGACCGGTGACGGCAACTCAAACTACCTTGATGGTCAAGATGGAAACGATGTTGTTCACGGTGGTGCTGGCAATGATGTGCTCTTAGGTGGAACCGGCAATGACCAGTTGAATGGTGATGCTGGTGCTGACCAATTGAGCGGCCAAAGTGGAAATGATTTTCTTGATGGCGGTGCCGGTGGTGACCAGATGGATGGTGGCACAGGAGATGATACCTATATCGTGGACAATATTGGCGATTTGGTATCAGAGATTGCGGACGAAGGTCACGACTTGGTCAAAGCTTCAATCAACTATACTCTTACCGCAAATGTTGATGACCTTATCCTAACCGGCACTGGGAACTTGAACGGTACGGGCAATAGTCTGGGCAACAAAATTATTGGCACCAGTGGCAATAATGTGCTTTCGGGCCAAGCTGGCGACGACATTCTTGTAGGCGGCTTGGGTTCAGACCAATTGGTTGGTGGAGACGGCCATGATATCGCGTCTTATGAGAGGGCAACATCCGGTGTATTTGTTCATACGGGTTGGGAATCTCAAAACACTGGCGAGGCTGCAGGGGATACATATTCCTCGATTGAAGGTCTGATTGGTTCCCAATTTGATGACGAAATGATCCTTGTGGCTGACGGTGCTACGATGGAAGGTGGTGCAGGGAACGACAAGCTCACTGCAGTTGGCTCGCATGCAAACATCTCTGGTGGTGCAGGCGATGACGATATTTATGGCACCGACGGCGCAGATGTTCTTGATGGAGGTGATGGCATTGACAGCATCTTTGGCAAGAATGGTCATGACAATATCAAAGCAGGTGCTGGCAACGATTATGTCAAGGCTGGGTCAGGCAAAGATATTGTTGATGCAGGTGCAGGAGATGACGTCGTCGAAGGTAATGGCGGCGCTGATATTCTCATCGGCGGGGCTGGTGCTGATGATCTCAAAGGCGGTGGTGGTTTTGACATTGCCTCTTATGAAACTGCACAAACAGGTGTTGTGATTGATACAAGCCACATGTCGTCTGCCACGGGTGATGCCGCTGGCGATTGGTATCAATCAATTCAAGGAATCAAAGGTTCCAACCACGATGATCAAATCACTACGGCTTGGAACAATGCCAAACTTTACGGCGGTGCTGGTGATGATACGTTGACCATTGCCGGTTCAGCTGGTGAACTTCACGGTGATTCTGGCAACGACATCCTGACCTCTGGAGCTGGCAATAACCGCATTGACGGTGGCACAGGTGCCGACCAAATGTCTGGTGGTGCGCATAATGACACTTATGTTGTCGACAATGCGGGCGATACCGTTATTGAAGCCCATAATGATGGCTACGATAAAGTTGAGGCTTCGGTCAGTCACACGCTTGCAGACAATGTGGAAGACCTAATTTTAACTGGTACTAACGCGATAAATGGCACAGGCAACGATACTGTCAATACAATCACAGGTAACGATAATAACAACATTCTTGACGGTGGTATTGGTGCTGACCTGCTTGTCGGTGGTATGGGCAACGATACATACATCGTTGACAATGCCGGTGACGACATTACTGAGCATGCGAGCGAGGGAGCTGACAAAGTTGTCTCATCGGTTGATTACGCCCTTGGCAACAATGTGGAAAATCTTGATCTCACGGGTTCAGCGCTCAATGCAACGGGTAATAGTTTGGCCAACACCATTCAAGGTAATGCACTCAATAATGTGATTGTTGGCGGTGTAGGCAATGACCAGCTCACTGGTGGGCTTGGTGATGATCGCTTTGAGTTTAACGTCGGGGATGGCTCTGACAGCGTTTTGGACTTCACGGTTCACAATGGTACTACGAACGGCGACCTCATTAAAATCCGTGGAATAGCTTTCGCAGACTTTACTGAATTCTTGACCAAAGCAAGTGATGTTAACGGCGACGTTCAGATTGATCTCAACCAAACTGGTTTGGGCAATGGCGACTTGATCACCTTGAAGAATGTGACCGTCAGTCAGCTAAGTGAAGATGATTTCGACATTACCATCACACCTGCCGATCAAACACTGATTGGTGACGCTGGCAACAACACGCTTACAGGCGACGTGGGCAATGATACCCTCATTGGCAATGGCGGTGCTGACGTGCTTGATGGTGGTGCAGGATTTGATGTTGCGTCATATGAGACGGCAAGTTCTGGTATTTACTTACACACTGGCGTTGCCAACTCTGGCACCGGCGATGCGGCTGGCGATACCTATACATCAATCGAAGGCTTCAAGGGATCTTCGCATAATGACGAGTTCATCTTTGTTGAAGATCAAGTCTTTGTTTGGGGCGGTGCTGGAGACGACACTATTACGCTAGATGGCAATGGTGGAACGGCTGACGGTGAAGATGGTGCTGACACGATCTATGGTAGCCAAGGAGATGACGTTCTTAAAGGTGGTGCGGGCGACGATAGTCTTCATGCTTGGAGCGGCAATGATACCGTAGAAGGCGGTGCTGGAGACGATTGGCTTGTCCTAGAAGGTGGCAATGATACTATCATCTTCAAGTCAGGCGATGGCTGGGATGGCGTAAGCGATTTCCAAACCCACAACGGGGGCGCTAATGGGGATGTCATTGAAGTTCATGGCCAAACGGCAAGTAACTTTGCTCAGCTCATAGCCAATGCCACAGAGTGGAATGGCGACACCTACATCAACCTCGACAATAGTGAGGGCATGACCCTTCATGGTGTGAGCTTGTCTGACCTAACATCAGACGACTTCAACTTTATTGTCTAAACTAACGTGACCAATAACAATTCAAACAATAAGCCTGGGCGACCAAAACTCGCCCAGGCTTTATCGCAAAACAAGTCTGCGTTCATCGGCGTTGGCATGATCAGTGCGGTAGTGAACATTTTGACCCTAACGGGGTCAATTTTCATGTTGCAGGTCTATGATCGGGTTATCCCAAGCGGCAGTGTGCCAACCCTAATTGGTCTATGCGTCATCGCGGCCATGCTTTTTGCGTTCCAAGGCATTTTCGATAATATGCGGTTGCGTATTCTGGGGCGTATCGGTCGATCTATAGACGAGCATCTGGGAACCGCAATCTATCGATTAGCGGCTTCTACTCATCTTGGTGGAAAGCCAGTTGATGGTGGTCAGGCTCAGCAGGATTTAGATCGCGTGCGCGGTTTTATGGCCAGCATGGGGCCAATTGCTCTATTTGATGCACCATGGTTGCCGTTTTATTTAGCCATATGTTTTGTATTCCATCCACTCATCGGCATTGTGGCAACTGCGGGCGGTTTGATTTTATGCGCAATTGCGATTGCGTCTGAGGTCTTGTCCAAAGACCCGGTGCAACAATCTGCACAATCTTCTGCAAGCAGAAACGTCTACGCGCGAGAAGCGCAACAAAATGCTGAGGCGCTCAAAGTAATGGGGATGGCGCAGCCACTTTCCAAACATTGGGATATAGAAAATCAACGGTTTTTGACATCACAAGCTGGCCTCAACGATGTGGTAGGCGGTCTTGGTAACCTGTCGAAGATACTTCGCATGATGTTGCAATCAGGCGTTTTGGCTGTTGGCGCATGGTTGGTTATCCATCAAGAAGCAACTGGCGGCATAATGATCGCTAGTTCGATCATGATGGGGCGGGCGCTAGCGCCGATTGAATTGGCAGTTTCAAACTGGAAGAACTTTATGGGTGCAAGACAGGGGTGGGGGCGACTGTCCGCCATGCTCAACAAGTTACCTGATATTGATCAATCTCGCACTGAACTTCCTATACCAAACTCCACACTGACGATAGAGCATGTAACAGCGGCGCCACCAGGCGGGGATAAACCTACTTTGGCCAACGTTAGCTTTTCGCTTTTGGCGGGGCAAGGACTGGGTATTATTGGCCCATCTGGTTCTGGAAAGTCTACCCTTGCAAAGGTGATGGTTGGTGCTTGGGATGTGCAGAGTGGCTCTGTGCGCTTGGATGGTGGTTCATTGGATCAGTGGGACCCACATGCGCTAGGTGTGCATATCGGTTATTTGCCACAAACTGTTGATTTACTGTCAGGCACGATTGCTCAAAACATTGCCCGATTTGAAGAAGATGCTTCTTCTGAGGACATAATCAAGGCCGCAAAGCTCGCTGACATCCACAGCCTTGTTTTACAATTACCTGATGGATACGAGACGCAAATTGGCCATGGTGGAACACAATTATCTTCGGGCCAAAAGCAACGGGTTGCACTGGCACGCGCCCTTTACAGAGATCCGTTTTTTGTCCTGCTGGACGAGCCGAACTCAAACTTGGACGGTGAAGGCGAGATCGCGCTTAACCAGGCGATTTCGTCAGTGCGCCAACGGGGTGGAATTGTCGTTGTTATCGCACACCGCCCGTCAATCCTTGGGCACCTTGATCAAGCCCTCATTCTTAAATCTGGGCGTATTGAACAAATGGGTACAATTGGCGAAGTGCTGGGCGGTATCGCAAGGAACAAACTTGGCCCTACAGGCCATGAGATAAACCAAACACCCCCTCAAACGAGACCAAAACCGTGAATGCAACACCTGCTAGAAAGTCGATCCGGCGGCATTTGATTATTGCGACTTTATTTACAACGATACTGGTTGGTGGCTTTGGTACATGGGCTGCTACGGCACCGTTGTCGGGAGCAGTGATTGCCATGGGTACTGTGGTTGTGGATAGTTATGCTAAGCCCGTCCAGCATCCTTCAGGTGGGATTGTTGCTAAGATAAATGTAACGAACGGTGACCTTGTTGAAATCGGCGACGTGTTGCTCTCGCTGGACTCGACGATCACCCGAACTGATTTGGCGATCATTGAAACACGGTTAGCAAAACTTCGCGCACAGACGGCACGATTGCAGGCAGAGCGATTAGGTCACACTGAAATAGCTACGGGCCTTGAAGCGAATTCATATAACATCTCACAAGATGCAATGGCTGCAGAGCAGTCAATTCTTGCCGCTCGACTTGCAACCCGTATCGGTCAAAGGCAGCAATTGGAGCAACGCAAACAACAATTGCAAAAGCAGTTGGGTGGCATTCACGCACAGATCAAAGCGAAGCAAAAAGAAATCTCACTCATAGAAGAAGATTTGCAACACGCTAAAGATCTGGTTGAAAAAGAAATTCTTTCGTCTCGGGAGTTACGTGAACGAGAGCGTGAAATGGCCACGGCTGAGGGGCAATTGGGAGCCCTGGATGCAGACGCCGGGAAAATTGGCAACCAGATTGCGGAAGTCGAATTACAGTCGCTGCAGATCGACAGTGAGTTCCAACGTCAAGTTGCAGAAGAAGAACAAGAAATATCTTCCCAGGTTGACGAGTTATTTGAACGTGAAGTTGCGGCAAAGGATCAATTGCAACGCATCGATTTGCGCGCACCACAATCTGGTGTGGTCCATGATCTTCAAGTTCACAATAAGGGCGCGGTAATCGCGAGCGGACAAGAAGTCCTTCAAATCATACCGATCACAGATGAACTAGTTGCCGAGCTAAAAATACAACCACAAGATATCGACCAACTCACAATTGGGCAAATCGCGGAGTTGAGATTTTCTTCATTTGACCAAGGCACCACGCCAATTGTAAACGGACAAGTCATACAAATAGGCGCAGATCTTTCTATAGATCCACAGACTGGCATTCCTCATTATCTTGTTCGGATCATCACTTCAAAAATAGAAATGGATAAGCTGGGCGACTTAAAGCTGATCCCAGGTATGCCTGTTGAAGCATTCATAGAGACAACGCCACGTACAGCATTCTCATATGCAACAAAGCCAATTCTTGATCAACTCGCTAGAGCGTTTAAGGAGTGAGCGATCCATGCCGATTAGGTGTGTAGCATATTGCTCCTTGGCTAAACACCAATTGGTTTTCTTGCGGTAGGAATTTGTTTCACTGTAGATGAGGCAGGCATCGTTCAAGTTAGCCCCCGACGCTCGAGAGGCGAGAAATGCCATTCGAACATCAAAAACCAACCCCAGAATTCCCACCGCCTGTAAAGTCAGACAGCTTGTTTGAGTAGCCCTTCCTCAAAGAGGTTCCTTACTTGTTCTTTATTCTGGCCACATATGCAGCTTCGGGCCAGTTAGGCCCTCTAGGCGAAGCTGATGTGAGATTACTAAATAGCTGCTACATGGATTGTCTCTGCAAAGATAAAACAAGACAGTTTGTGCAAAGCTCAAATGCGACAGTCTCAGAGCTTGAGGGCATCGGCTGACCGCAAGAGTCAAAGCCAATGTGGCAAAACCTATCAGAACATAGCATAAACGGCGGAAATGTGTACTATTTCCATAACATGATGGTTTTGGAAAATCATGTTTGTTTTGTTGTTTTGTGTTTGAAACGTAAAAAGTGATTCACTTGGTATATTTGAACAATCCCCATCAATAATGGTGAGAATTGAACTATATGGCGTGTCGTTGAGATATGCCTCCATTCGAATTGTCCTTTGGATCTCGGTGCTTGTTTCTAACTGAATTTGTCAATCGGATCTGTTCATTCCACCATAATCATCGTCCATTCGCTTGACATAATTTGATGCCGCTGTACGAATTGTTACTTAAATGTAAACACTGTGATTTGTTGTTTTGATTTTGAGTGGGTTTTTAAGTGATTGATGAGTTGAGTGCTGAGGGCATGGACAACCAAGCTATGTCTGATGAGGCTGCGTTGCCAAACAGCGATATATCTACGGATAATCAAAATCAGACGGAGCCGAGCAATGGTTCGCATGGTCTGAAGATTTTTCGGGCGACGCGGCAAGAAGAGATTTTGAAAATCAAAGATATCTCACTCGAGTTTCATGGCGAAAGTCGATATGCGCATTTAGCATTTTCTGAGGAAAAGTTCATTCGCGCTTTTACCAAAGCGATCCGTAATCCGCACGACACATTGGCGATCTATGTCCAATATAGAGGCGAAACTGTTGCCGTGCTTAATGCTGGGGCAGGGGATTATTATCTTGGTGTTGGTGGGCGCATGGTGACGATTTATGTGATGTATGTTTCTGCCAAAGTGCGACACACGCTTTTGGGCGGTAAGGTCGGCGTCAAGCTTTTGCGCATTGTGTCGGATTGGGCGAAGAGCCAGCACGCCAAAGAAATTCACATTCATTCAACCTCTGGCATTGAACCAGAACGGACCGACAAGTTGCTGACCCGTATGGGGTTCAAGGTGATTGGTGGGAATTATGTGGTGGGAGTTTAGCAGATGTTTGTTGAATTGATTGTCGTGACCATAGATACGCAATTGGAAGAGAATTCAAAGCGGGAGATTTCCAATGGGTCACGAGTATGACCAGCATTCAAAAACTCTGTCAACAAAATGGAGGCTGATATCGTCGATTGTGCTTTGGCCCATCTCTGTCTTGTTTGTTAATTACGTTTCGTTTGTAAACGAAAAAAGACTTTTAGTTGGGGCATTGTTGATTTTCTTCGCGTTATCATCGTTCATAATACTGACTGTGGTATCCACTTTGACCTACATCCTACACGACAAGAAAAAGGCGGATATGCCTGTGAACCCCTTTGACAAAAAATCACCAAGTATTCGGGTTCTAAACCGAAAGCCTTGGTGCTATTTTATTTTAAGAGAGGCAATTGATGACCGGACCCAATAAAGTCGATTTTTCCGGCGGCGGCATTTACGGTCAAGTAGCGACTTACTACCTGGCAACCGGCTGGGACGGTGCTGACGGGCAAGTATCTATTCGGTTTGGCCAGCAGGTTTCAGCTGGCGTTGCCGCTTCTGGTGCAGGTGGTTTCGATTTTAGCTTTTTTCCTTATACATTTGATTGGCACGTCGAAGGGGCTGTTGGGGTATCAACGCCTACAGGTATGCCGGGACCAGCGGGCGGCGCATTATACGATTTCGTCAGCAATCAAACGACCGCTTTTGGTGGATTGGCAATTTGGAACGATTGGGCGGAAGGCGGCATATATTTAACAGTCCCTGGCAATGCTGTTACAAATCCTAGCATTATTTCAGATGCGTTTTTGGGTCCGCTCTATAATGGGAGTAAGTATTTTCACAGCGCAACGACGACAGTTGCGGAGGATTTCTTCGGTGCGCCTAATCTCGAGCAACGACTATTGCCCGGCGGACAAAATGACGCTGCATTTATGTATGAGGCGATTGCAAATGGTTGGTCGAAGGAAATAAACGACCTCAAACCTTATGCCAAAGTGCCTGAAGAATGGGTCGAGAATGATCGTGAGTTTGGTCACTTTGCTCGCGAGACCGTGACCGGGATTTACAAGGCAAAAGGCTACAGCCCAGTTGAAGCTGCTGCATTCGCTCGCTGGGATGCGACCTACAAAGCGGCTCATCTTAACGGGTTAACAGGTGAATTGAGCAATTCGCCGGTTGGTCAAAAGCACTCTCTGTTCAGCGGCCCTCAAATGACAGTAGTCACCGCAGAATATGCTGAAGCGCTTCGCGACTTGAAGGCATTGGGCCTTACCCCTCCTGACCCAAATCAAGTAAGCGTTTTTTGCTTCTCCGGCGACACCCACATCACCATGTCCGACGGCTCACGCAAACCCATTGCTGATATTGTTGTTGGCGATGAGGTTTTGGCGTTTTCTGAGTTTGAGGATGGCGGTCGGGGTGGATTGGTGCCGCGTCGGGTGGTTAATCTTTTCCGCAGTTTAACGGATGAATGGCTTGAGTTGTCGAATGGTGTGACGGTAACGGCGGGTCATCATTTTTTGACAGTTGATGGATCGTTTGCGCCGATTTCTGAGATTTTGGAAATGCGCGACGGCATGGTTGTGCTGGAAGATGGTTCGGTTGAGCGGCTAACAGGCAAACGGGTGGCGTTTAGCGAAGAAACGGCGGGCAATTATCCGGTGGCCAGCGAGTGGGTTGCGGGTAGTGATGGTGCTTTGGTGTCAAAGCTAGTCAGAAATGGCTCTAGGTGGGCTAATTAGAGATGTCTCACCCCCGTAAGGAGGGCACTCAATCAACTGACATTGGCTGGACCGCAAGAGTCAAGGCCAATGGGGCAGAGACCCGCAAGATATGACAGAAATTGACGAAAATGTCTATAATTTTCAGAACATGGTGATTTTGGAATGTTAGGGTTGTTTTTCCGTTTTGATCATAAATTGTCGAAAACATCGCTTTAAGCCGTTACAGGTAATCTTTATCTACAGCATGTGCAAAATGCTAAATGACATGCGGACGTTTATTCAGCAATAAATACGCTATGACACGTGCGCAGCATTTTTGTGTTTTTTTGCAGTTTAAACTCATTGCTTCATCGCTCAATTTATCAGCCGCGCCGGTTGACATAATTCGATGTGACTGTACGAGTTGTTACTTAAAAGTAAACAGAGTGCTTTGTTGTTATTTGAGTGGATGTTTTTAGTGATTGATGAATTGAAAGCCGAAGGTTTTGAAGGCGAAAGTGCGTCTGTTGAGGCGGAAACGCGGGGCGGTGAGGCGTCTATTGAGGATCAGGGTCAGTCTAAGGCGGAAGTTGGGTCGAGCGAATTAAAGATTTTTCGGGCGACGCGGCAAGAAGAAATTCTAAAAATCAAAGATATCTCGCACCAGTTTCATGGTGAAAGCCGATACGCGCATTTGGAGTTTTCTGAGGAAAAGTTCATCCGCGCTTTTACCAAAGCGATCCGTAATCCGCACGACACGCTGGCTGTCTATGTTCAATATAAGGGCGAAACCGTTGCGGTGCTCAATGCCGGGGCAGGGGATTATTATCTTGGTGTTGGTGGGCGCATGGTGACGATTTATGTGATGTATGTTTCAGCCAAAGTGCGGCACACACTTTTGGGCGGTAAGGTCGGCGTCAAGCTTTTGCGCATTGTGTCTGATTGGGCGAAGAGCCAAGACGCAAAAGAAATTCACATTCATTCAACCTCTGGCATTGAACCGGAACGGACCGATAAGCTGCTGACGCGCATGGGGTTCAAGACGATTGGTGGGAATTATGTCTTTACGCGATGACAAGAATGCTTTTCGATCGGATCACTTAATCCAGCATGTGTTGGTGGTGTTTGTTCTCAATTATCTATTGATGTTCCACTTTGGGGGAAACTTTGTTACAGATTTGGCGCAGTTCCTGCTTCGGGGAATTATTCCTGAATACATTAATGCCGAATATTTTTATGACCCGAAAATTAACAGGGCATCACCAATTGACCTCCGTGAGTTAGGATTTGCTGTTCGAGCAAGTATTATTGCACTTCCCATTCAGCTGTTTTTCTTTGTCTTCGCTTGGTTTGCAATTTGTATTTCCAACCGTCAGTTTGTTAGCTTTTTGCTCGGGAGGCATTTGTGGGTTGCTTTGGGAAGTCAGTGGTTGCTTCCGATGCTTCTCATTTCGAATAGCATTTATGCACTGATTTCCAGTGCCAAACCCGGTGAAAAATTTCTCGATTATCATCAATCAACTTTAGTCGACAACACGACTTTAATATTTGTGTCCCTCATAATTTGGAAGCTGGTTCGCAAAGTCTCGTATGAAAAAGGGTAATCTTTATGGTTGATTTTTCAAATACAACGCCAAAAACTCCAACTATCAGTCAAATATCCCAGCTTTGGGATTTCGAGCAGAATGATGATCTATATGGGTATTACTCTTACCTTGCAGAACTTGGTTCCGACTATGGAAAAGTGGGGCGAAATTATCATAGTCCTCAGCCCGATTTGCCAGCACAAATAAGCAACTTTTACACCAGCATCGTATCCGGGGGTAAATTTCAAGTTGGAAATGAACTCTATGACCAAGTCGCCCACGACTTGATGAGAGCTCATTTCAAGTTGATTCTTGAAGATGGTGAAATACCTACCACTGATGAGATTTTTGCTATTCATAGAGAGGTGTTCAATTCCGCAGGAATCGGCGCTCATAGCTGGATCGGCAATTTTCCGTTGCTTGCCCCATGGGTCGATGTTGGCATGGGCTGGGAGCCTAGCGATTCTCCTGAGATATTTTTTGATACACGAGTTGTTCCAGGTTTGATCGGCTTGTACCAATGCTTCCCAGCTGATGTTCAAATATTGCTTGCAGAAAACAAATACAAGCAGATTGGTGACATCAAAATTGGCGACATTGTGGCTTCATTTGAAAGCGCTAGTGGATTGGGCCGAGGAGCATTTTCTGATAAGCGAGTTGTGCGTTTATTTGAGAATGTAACGGATGTCTGGATTGAATTGTCGAATGGTTTGACTGTTACGCCGGGCCACCGCTTTTTGACGTCTGATGGCTCCTTTAGATCGATTGAAACCATTCTTGCTGGCGATAGCATTGTTATTGATGAAGCAGGTGAAGAGCTTCATGTTACCTGCGAATATATTCGCTATTCAGACGAAACCGCGGATCTTTATGAACAAGCAGAGATGTATGTTGCGGTATCAGCTGGTTCATCCGCACTTGTGAGCGCTGACTGAACTGCGACTTTTGTTCTTGTCATAGTAGGGGGATCATTTGGTTCCCTCCAGCATTTTTTCTTTGAACACTTCGGCCGGCGTTTTCCAACCCAGACATTTTCTCCGCGTTTGATTGAGACGATCGCAGATCATCTTCAAATCATGATCTGAGAGCGTTTTGAGATTGAGTTCGCGAGGCAACCATCTTCGGGCGCGTCGGTTTGTGTTTTCCACCGTGCCTTTTTGCCACGGCGCTGATGGATCGCAGAACCAGGCTTGTGTCCCAATTTGTGACTGAAGTTGTGGCCAGGATACAAACTCCGTACCCCGGTCGAACGTAATGGACCGCCGCGCAATCAGGGGTAGGGACCTAATCGCTTCCGTCAATTTGTGCATGACAGGCTTTGTGTGTTTGCTTTTGTTCTTCAGCAAGACCGCAAATCGGCTAACGCGCTCGACAAGCGATGTAACATTGGCTTGCCCAAAGTGTTGTTTAAACAGCATTAAATCACCTTCCCAATGCCCAAACTGGGTGCGATGGGCAACTGCATCAGGTCGAAACAAAATACTGACATCACGATGGAACTTGAACGGCAGTTTCTTTCGAGCACGACGTGGCAAACGGGATTTGCGATGATTGGGCAGATACCACCAAAGTTCCTGCTTGATGCCTTCTTTGGAATAGATGTAGCGGTAGATCGTTTCCTGGCAGACACGTGGTTTGACCTTTTCATAGATCATGCGATTGGCGATCTGCTCTGGTGTCCAGCCATGTTTGACGCGTTCAATAATTGTCATAAGCAAAGCGGGATAACGATACAGTTTGCGTTGCTTGGTGCGACGTTCACACGTCATCATGTTGGCTGTTACGCCAAAATAACCGACAACTTTTGGCATCTCAGCATCAAAGAAATGATTGCGTCGCAACTCTCTGAATATGGTTGATCGATGACGGTTTAAAACCCGTGCCATTTCATCAACAGATACTCGAGCATGTCTCCAACGTTCGATCTTACGTCGTTCTTCAAGCGTGATTTGTGTGTAATTGATGCCCATGATATATTCCTCCTGTTTGATAACATATTGTTTTCAAACAAAAGTCGCGCTTCAAGGTAGCGCGCACCCTGCTACATGCGTTATTCGCATAATATATATTATGGAACTTTTATCTGATGTTACTATTAGTTCGTATTTGAGGTGCTGCGAATTACTATTTGAATTACAAATTGGTATCGGTGAACAACAACTACAACTTGGAGCAGCAACAAAGACAATATCGAACTCCA
Organism: Maritalea sp.; assembly: GCF_051251695.1. Taxonomy (NCBI): domain Bacteria; kingdom Pseudomonadati; phylum Pseudomonadota; class Alphaproteobacteria; order Hyphomicrobiales; family Devosiaceae; genus Maritalea; species Maritalea sp. The sequence goes on from NZ_JBPOEU010000009.1 coordinate 124,175, forward strand.
TGATGTAGAATCCTTTTCTGCACCGCGTGTTAAGTTGCTTAAGTCAGATTCTGATATAATTTTCGTGATCTCGAATCATTCAATACATTGCAAATTGTCGGCAACACGGCGCAACGCTGGTCTCTATATAAGAAGTCCTGGTCTCAGGAAGCGAAACTTCAATTCGGCGAAGGTTCAAAAATGCTGCAGCTTGCAAAAATAGCAAATCAATGGCGCATTGTATCGATTGTTTGGGATGATTTGCCGACTGGTTCAGTCGAAAAATTAAGAATGTCTAGCTCAGTTTGATCGTTAAGCCATCAAATGCTGGCATAATATGATCTGGTGTTTCTGCTTGCACCGTTTCATAGTCCAAATCTATATGCATATTTGTCAGATATGCTTCTTTTGGCTGCATTTTTTCGATCCAGCTTAAGGTTTCGCCAAACGAAAGATGGCTTGGATGTGGTGTTCGGCGCAGTGCGTCAACGATCCAAACGTCCAAATCTTTCAAATGTTTGTGCGAAGACTTAGGAAAGTCCGATACATCACAGCTATAAGCTAAATTTGCGACACGGAATCCTAGTGATACTATATTGCCATGTTGTTGATTGAAAACGTGAAAGTCAAGCGGCCCGCCGTCACCGTCTATTGTTATCACCTGCCCGTCTGAAATTTCATTTGCATTCAATATGGGTGGATAAGAACTGCCCTGGGGTGCTTGAAAACAATAAGAAAATGCGGTTTTCAAACGATCTAGAGTTGGCTTATTGGCGTAAACTTCAACACGCTTTTGTTCGTTCAGGGCGAGTACTCGAAGATCGTCAATACCGTGGGTATGGTCAGCATGATCATGGGTATAGAACACAGCATCAACACCAGTTACACCAGCTTCAAGCAGTTGTTCGCGTATGTCACAACCTGTGTCGATCAACACCGTTGTTTGCTCGGTCGTTGACCTGTTCGCCCTAATCAACAATGAACAGCGTCTGCGTCGGTTTTTGGGGTTTTTAGGATCGCAATCGCCCCAGTTTCCGCCAACTCGTGGTACGCCACCGGAAGACCCGCATCCCAGAATTGTAACTTCAATGCTTTGCTTTTCACCCATCATCAAGCAGCCTTTGAAAACAAGCGATCAAAGTTTTGGGTGGTTGCTTTTGCAAATTGCTCAAACTCCAAACCAAGGTCTGCGGCAAGATATTCGGCTGTGTGGCGAACAAACGACGGCTCGTTTGACTTTCCTCGATGTGGCACTGGTGCGAGGTAAGGCGCATCTGTTTCCACCAAAATCCGATCCAAAGGAACCATGTGCGCAGCGTCGCGAATTGTTTGAGCTGATTTGAACGTCGCAATGCCTGAGAATGACAAATAGCCGCCCAATTCCACCCCAACTTTTGCAATTTCCAAACCAGCGGAAAAGCAATGCAAAACAAAGGGGAAGGCCCCTTTCTCTGTTTCTTCACGCAATATTTTGATTGTATCTTCGTCCGCTGAGCGCGTATGAATTACCAGTGGCAACTGCGTTGCACGAGCTGCTGCAATGTGACGCCTAAACCCGGTTTCCTGCGCATCGCGCGGGGCGCTGTCGTAGTGATAGTCCAGACCCGCCTCACCGATTGCGACACATTTTGGATGAGTTGATAGCTCAATCAATCGCTCAGCAGAGATATCAAGCTCTTCATCTGCGTTGTGCGGGTGTGTTCCAACGGAGCAAAAGATATTTGCATTTTCATCTGCAATTTTGGATATAATATCGAACTGCTTGACCCGTGTGCAAATAGTCACCATGCGTTCCACGCCAGCCACTTTGGCACGTTGAATAACGCCGTCAAAATCTTCTTGCAATGCATCAAAGTCTAAGTGGCAATGGCTGTCGACAAGCATGGAGTTTTACGCCTCTTTATCAAAACGTTTGAAGATTGGCGTTGGCGTGGGCAATTCGGTACCAGGTTGCAACATGTGTTGATCATTGACATGCGCAAACAGGCGCTGATCGTATTCAACCGCGAGCATGTCGAGAAACTTTGACGCAGATGCTGGAACAACCGCTTGCGCTTGAATGGCCAAACGGCGAATAGCTTCAGCCGTCACATAAAGAACGGTGTTCATACGCTCGGGGTCGGTTTTCTTTAACGCCCAAGGTTCTGCATTGGCAAAATATCGGTTGGCATCACCGACAACATCCCAAACTGCAGACACGGCATCATGAACATGATTTCTGTCTATTGCTGTTCGCGCAATTCCAACTGCGTCTGTACAAGCTTTAAGAATGGTGGTGTCGTCGTCGGTTAATTCACCTGGCGTTGGCACCTTGCCGTCACAGTTTTTCGCAATCATGGAAAGTGAACGTTGGGCCAAGTTCCCGAAATCATTGGCCAAATCAGCATTACATCGATTGATGAATTTCTCGCGGCTATAGTCACCGTCATTGCCAAAATTCACTTCCCGTAGGAAGAAAAATCGCACGGGATCGACACCAAATTCATCAATAATTTCAAATGGATCAACGACATTGCCGAGTGATTTTGACATCTTCTTGCCGTCATTGGTCAGGAAGCCATGTGCAAAGACACGCTTTGGCAACTCGATACCAGCCGACATCAAGAATGCAGGCCAGTAAATGGCATGAAACCGGATAATATCTTTGCCGATGACATGCACGTCAGCGGGCCAATATTTGTTGAAGTCGGTGCTTTGAGTATCAGGATATCCAACGCCTGTTAGATAATTGGTCAGCGCATCGACCCAAACATACATCACGTGACCATCGGCATTGGGGACAGGAATGCCCCAATCGAATGTGGTGCGTGAAATCGACAAATCGTTCAGACCCGATTTCACAAACGAAGTGATTTCGTTTTTGCGGGACTTGGGACCAATGAAGTCTGGGTTTTGATCGTAAAGTTTTAACAGCCGATCGCCGAAGGCCGAAAGACGGAAGAAGAAACTGGCTTCTTCCACCCACTCCACTGGCGTACCTTGGGGCGATAGTTTTTCGTCCCCCTCGCCGTCTTCGAGTTCGCTTTCATCGTAGTAAGCTTCGTCTCTAACCGAATACCAGCCGGCATATTTGCCGTCATAAATATCGCCATTCTCAACCATCTTGTTCCAGATGGCTTGGCTTGCTTCGTGATGACGTTTTTCTGTCGTGCGGATAAATACATCATTTGACAGGTCAAGCGCTTCAGACAGGCGGCGGAATTGAGCTGAATTTTTATCTGCAAGCTGCTTGGGGGTGATCCCTTGCGCTTCGGCAGTTTGCGCCATTTTAATGCCGTGCTCATCTGTGCCGGTCAAGAACCGAACATCATAGCCGTCCAGCCGCTTGAAACGCGCCATAGCGTCCGTTCCAGCCATTTCGTAGGCATGTCCGATATGTGGAACGCCGTTTGGATAATGGATTGCTGTTGTGATGTAATAGGTTTTGTCGGTCATGCGCTCGGTTCAAAGTTAATTGGTGCGGCGCGATCAAGCTCGCGAATGGCATCCAATATCATGATGATTGTTTGTTTTTTATCGAGATTGAACACTGCCTGCTCAGTCAGCATTTCAGAGGTCTTTTCCCATAGCTTTAAAGCGTTGGCAAGCGCCGGGCTGTGCTTATTGGTGGCCAATAAATGTTTGGTGCGCCACGCAATTGCATTCTCCAGCATTTCAACGGACATCGGCCAAACCGCTTCGTCTTTTGATTGGCCAATTGATCCGGCCAACTGCATCGTTTCAGCGTCACCTGTCATATTTGGTTGTTGTAGCCAAGAACCTAATGTTCGCAATGTAGGATCCGAGGCCGCAAACAATGCCTCAACAGCCTTGCGGGGACGGCCACGCGCTAGCTCCAGAATATTGTCCAAATCAACATCTGTATCTACGGCAACGTCGCGAACTACTTGCTTTACCTCATCGTCGTGCAACACACCGAGCCGAAGCAATCGACAACGAGAGCGAATGGTTGGCAGTGTTCGGCCCAATTGATTAGCTATCAATAAAAACAAGGTGTTTGCAGGTGGTTCTTCAAGTGTTTTAAGAAGAGCGTTGGCGGCGTTGGCGTTTAAATCATCGATGCTGTCGACAACGCAAATGCGCAGGCCGGAAGTGGCAGCACTTGTTTGAAAGAATTTGACTGCGTTTCGGACAATTTCAACTGAAACGCTGGCTGCAAACTTACCAGTTTTATGATTGAAAGCTCGTCGGATGATTTTTAGATTTGGATGAGCGCCATTGCCCACCATTTCTGCAACGCGATGTGCATCTTCATCACCACTAAGCACAAATAGTTCACGCGCAATATCAAAAGCAAATGTCGCCTTGCCGATGCCTTTTTGGCCAGCGATCAACCATGCATGGTGCAACTTGCCGGCGCCATAAGCGTCGATGACTTGTTTTTTGGCATTTGAATGGCCAATAACATGGGGCCGTTGCTCTGGTGGCGGTATTCCCGGCAAACCATCGGCGTGGGATTGAACTTCTTCTTTTGCCATTATGCGGCCAATTCTGAAAAACGCTCTTTCACGCGATCCCAAATGTCGCTTTCCATCGCATTAGCAGATTGATTGCCATCAACGACGACGAACCTGTCCGGATTGGCGCGTGAGATATCGAGAAAATTTCTTCTTAGACGGCGATGCCAATCTAAGTTTTCTTTTTCATAACGGTCTGGTGGAAGATTTAGCCCATCCTCAGACGCGCGTTTTCGCACCCGTTCAAAAGCCAGTTCAGGATCCATATCAATAAGGATTGTCAAATCTGGTGTTGCCCCGTTGAGCGCCAAGGTTTCTAGGGCATCAATCAGTTCGTCGGGCACACCGCCGGTTAGCCCCTGATAGGCCCGCGTAGAATCGCAAAATCGGTCAGAAAGAACCCACTTGTTATCTGCTAGGTTGGGTTTGATCATCGAATTTACATGGTCAAGACGGGCAGCAGCAAACAAAATCGCCTCGGCGCTTGGTCCCCATTGCTCGGACTTGCCTTGCAAAAGAAAAGAGCGAATGGCCTCAGCGCGCGGCGTGCCGCCGGGTTCGCGGGTGCGCACAGCTTCGACACCGGTTTTGGTGAGTTTGGAAACAAGGCGTTTGATCTGGGTGGATTTTCCAACCCCTTCACCGCCCTCAAATGTTATAAATTTTGAATTCATTCGAGTGCAATCAACACATGTTTATTTGTTTAGTTTCAGCTTAGAGCCAGCCCAACGCCAATTCCTTGAGTGCGTCAGTCGCGCGCCGAACAATTCCACCTTGCTCAACGGTTTCTGCCGCGTATAGGGGTGAAGACTGGATCAAATTGTCGTCACACCTTACTTGCAATGTAGCGATTTCTTGGCCTTGTTCAACAGGTGGCATCAATGGTCCCTGATAAACTATTTTGGCGCTCAGGCAACGTCGTGAACCTTTGGGTATATAGATGTCAATTCGCCCATCGCCAACGACACCAACCCGCCCAATTTCACCGCCATAAACAGAAACCTCGCCCACAACTTCGTCTTTTTCGAAGGCTTCAAACCGTTCGAAATTGCGTGATCCCCAAGTGACCAGTTTGCGCGCTTCTTCACTGCGTTCTTTTTTTGATTTCATGCCGTGCAGAACAGCAATAAGACGCCTGCCATTTTCCGTGGTACTGGCAACAATACCGTAGCCAGCGGCTTCTGTGTGCCCTGTTTTAAGGCCGTCTACGCCGATACCATCGTCAAGCAACGTGTTGCGATTGCTTTGTTTAATCTTGTTCCACTCGAAATTTGGCTCTGCAAAAATGGAATAATATTCCGGATAATTCTTTATGATATATCGAGCAAGGTTGCCTAAATCTCGTGCGGTAACGCGCATATTTGGGTCCGGCAAGCCAGTTGAATTGGCAAATTCAGAGTTTTTCAACCCGATATCGCTGCCCATTTCATTCATCACCCGAACAAAAGAATTCTCGGTGCCCCCGATGCCTTCCGCAAGAGCAATGCTGGCATCGTTGCCCGATTGTATGATGATGGAACGCAACAGGTTTTCAACCGTCACTTTGGAATTCAATTCGGCGAACATGGTTGAGCCACCAGAGGATGCGCCACCCTCGCGCCAAGCTTTTTCGGAAATGAACATCTCATCATCCATCGCCAATTGACCACGCTGCAACCGCTCGAAAGCCACTGCCACCGTCATCAGCTTCGCCATGGAAGCGGGTTCCATCAATTCGTCAGCGTTTTTTTGGAAAAGCACGGTGCCGGATTCGTAATCCATTAGCACGGCGAATTTTGCTTTGGTTTCAAATTCCAATTGCGCGAACGCAATTGCGCATAGGCTAAGCCATATGAAACTGGTTACACTCAACAAACAAACAACGCGGCGGCGTATTGCCGTCATAAATCCCCTCACCGCCTGATTCACTGACGAAGCGACCAGGCCCAAACTGAATAAACATTCGGCTTTAGAGATTTATTACAACACGAAATCGTTTAGGCCAAGCTGTTCAGCAAGATCATTTACATCTTGACGTGTTACGCCCTGACGCAATTGCTCCAAAAACACTTGTGTCGCTGGCTTGCCATTCACTTTGGTCGCTCGAAGATCAACTATGCCGAGCAACGCGAATGATTGGCCAACCTGGTGAGCAGCTTCGTTAGACTGGAAAATGCCGATCGAACGATCAACCCGCGTCAAAGGACGCTCAATATCGTTTTGCCATTGCTCTAGCGCCATGGAGCCTTTTGCCAACTGCGTCACTGCTTGGTGTGCGTCGTTGACGTAACCAGCACTACCTTTTTCGCTACTCGCGTAAGATGACGTCAAAAGATCGAACGTTCCGTCCGCAAAGCCAGAAGCCTGTTCCAATGACGTGCGTTTAGGTGGTTGAGGCGCCGCTGTTGGTCGCTTCAACTGATCAAGGGACATGCTCGCCAAGCGTGTGGTGTTACTATTGCTATTGAACGCCAAGCGTGTTGCGCCGCGCTCCATATCTGTTTGCCGATTGATACTGGCCACCAAAAAGCGCGTATCGTCGCCATTTAGAGGCGCTCTACCGACATATTGCACACGTACATTGGCAGTGCCTTTTTGCTTTATTTGCAAAACATCTGCAGTACGGCTTGAAAGATCAATCAAACGACCATGAGCAAACGGACCCCGGTCATTCACCCGCACCATCACAGAACTGCCATTACTCAAGTTCGTCACGCGAACATAAGACGGCAACGGAAGAGTTGGATGGGCCGCGCTCAGCGCGTTTTGGTCAAAAATCTCGCCATTGGCCGTTAGACGACCATGAAAATTAGGTCCGTACCAAGACGCTATTCCGGTTTTATTGTACCCGGGCTGGTCCTTTGGATGATACCATTTACCGGCAACTTTGTAGGCTTTGCCAATCTGATTGCGCCCGCCACCCTTTTTAACGCGAGCCCCAGTAGTCAAACGCGGAGAAGCGGATACGCCATATTCTGATGAGGAAAACTTGGTTTTTGTGTTCACCAATGGGTTCGAACCGCCACACGCTGCTAAAGCGGGAACGACAAGTGCCAATGCAAGCGCAAAGCGAGCGCGGTATTTAAACGTCTCAAAAGTCATAGGTGTGTACACAAATTTTCCATCCAATATCGACAATTTTATACAATCGATTAGGGTACTTTGGCTATTTCAGATCACTCACATGGTTGCTGTAACCTTAACATGCGCCTTCTTAACCAGAAATAAGGCGATGATGTGTCATGATTAAGTAAGAATTTTGATGATATAAAGCTTTCTTTATATCCTTTTTATGTTATGACAATTCGAAATTGGAACACAGAAATGGTCAATCATCGTGAATAAACTCCAGAAACTGCTTGATGAACGCGGCATTTTGCTTGCCGACGGGGCCACTGGCACCAACCTGATCCCCATGGGACTTGATTCTGGCCAGGCACCCGAAGCATGGAATTTTGACCATGTTGACCGTATTCAAGCGCTGCACCAATCTTTTATTGATGCAGGGTCAGATATTCTAGTCACCAACAGTTTTGGCGGCACGGCCCGTCGACTTCATTTGCATCAGTTGGATGACCGGGTTGTCGAAGTTAATAAAGCAGCGGCAGAAATCGCCGGTGATCTTGTGGCCAAGTCTGGTCGAGAAATCATCGTGGCTGGTTCCGTCGGACCAACGGGCGATCTTTTGGTCCCCCTTGGCGAGCTGACGTATGAAGGCGCGGTTGAAGCATTTATCGAGCAAATGACCGGTCTTAAGCAAGGCGGCGCTGATGTCGCATGGATCGAAACCATGTCCTCACCAGAAGAAATCGATGCGGCAATTGAGGCGGCTGCTGAAGTTGGCATGGATTATGTGGTGACAGCAAGTTTTGACACCGCCGGCAAAACCATGATGGGATTTGCCCCAGCCGATTTTGGCGAAGCCATGCAGGCTAAGTCTAAACGTCCATTGGCTTTTGGGTCCAACTGTGGTGTTGGTGCGTCTGACTTGCTGGTGGCTGCAATTGATCTTGTGGCCCATTCTGGCGGCATTCCGGTCGTTGCAAAAGCAAACGCGGGTATCCCGAAAATTGCTGGCGACAAAGTTGTTTATTCTGGTTCGCCCGAACTGATGGGTGACTATGCGAAACTTGCAATGAATTTGGGCATTTCCATCATTGGTGGTTGCTGCGGCAACAGCCCGGCGCATGTGAAAGCGATGGCCGATGCCGTTCGTACGCATAATGGTGGCGACGCGCCAACCGCCGAAGAAATCATTGAAACATTGGGGCCGCTTGTGTCGCCACGTTCAGATAAAACTTCTGATCGCAGCAACCGTCGGCGTCGCCGCTCATAAGACTGACAGATAGGGATCAAAAAAATGGCTGATGAAGAAGACGATATCATTCTTTCCGAATTGAGCGATGAAGAACTGTCTGAGCAAATGCAAGACGATCTTTATGATGGGTTGAAGCCAGAGATAGAAGAAGGTGTAAACATCTATCTATCTCGTGGTTGGACGCCTTACGATATTTTGACCAAAGTGCTTGTTGCTGGCATGAAAACGGTGGGCGACGACTTCCGTGATGGTATTTTGTTTGTGCCTGAAGTGTTGTTGGCAGCCAACGCCATGAAGGGCGGAATGTTCATTCTGCGCCCACTTCTTACTGAAACCGGCGCACCTAAAATGGGTAAAATGGTTGTTGGAACCGTAAAGGGTGACATTCACGATATTGGCAAAAATCTTGTTGGTATGATGATGGAAGGTGCTGGGTTCGAGGTGATTGATCTTGGCATCAACACTGACGTTGATCAGTTCCTGGCCGCGATCGAAGAGCATAAGCCTGACATTCTAGGTATGTCTGCATTGCTGACCACAACCATGACCTACATGAAAGTGGTGATCGAAACCTTGAAGGAAAAAGGCATTCGAGATGAGCTAATCGTGATCGTTGGCGGCGCACCTCTTAATGAGGAATTTGGCGAGGCCATTGGCGCAGATGCTTATTGCAAGGACGCGGCGGTTGCAGTGGAAACGGCCAAACGTCTCATTTCACAGCAGGCTGCATAAAGACCATGTCGATCGAAAGCAAATCTACCGCTGTTGGCAAAACAGGCCTTGTGGCCTGTGGTGCATTGGCACGCGAAATTTTAGCGATCCAAAAGCAACTTGGCGACATTCCGTTTGAAACCAAGTTTTTGCCTGCCAGCTTGCACAACACGCCTTTGGATATCCCAAACGCTGTTGATGAAGCGCTGAGCGAGCTTGGCAAGGATTGTGATCAGTTGCTGGTTGGATATGGTGATTGCGGCACCGCGGGGAAACTAGACGAAGTACTTGAAAAACATGGTGCTTCGCGGCTTGATGGCGCGCATTGCTATGCGTTCTTTCTTGGTTTGGACCAGTTTGACCAATTGCAGGACGCAGAACCCGGCACGTTTTATTTAACGGATTACCTGGTTCGCCAATTTGACACTTTGGTGTTTAAACCCCTGGGATTGGACCGGCATCCAGAGCTTTTAGAAGCCTATTTCGGCAATTACACCCGTCTGATTTACATATCCCAGTCTAACGACGCTGCATTGATGGCGAAAGCACAAGATGCTGCGACACGTTTGGGTTTACGTTTTGAACATAGGTCAACAGCATTTGGCCTGTTGGAACCATTTCTAAAAGGGGCGGCGTAAATGTCCATCACGATTATTTATTGGCGCGATATTCCTACGCAAGTAACCCACGGCCGTGGTCGAAAAGGCCTCAAACGGCCCCTCGCCGACCGATTTTTGGTGGCTGTCGACAAAGCCGCAATGGAAAGCGGCGCAGACGACACTGACAGTTATCTAGCAGAATGGCGTCGCGAAGCGATTGAAATTGGTGATGAAGCACCGGCTGATGCGTTGGAGCGCATCGCATCCTCGCTGGAAGAACAGTTTCCAACAAAAGTTTTGGCAGAGATTGCCCGCAATGGCGGCAACAAAGTTTAAAAGGCAAAAACACAATGACCGTACGTACCGTCCTGTCTTCTCCGACCAAAGAAATATCCATCGGGTTTGATCAACCATTTTGCGTAATTGGCGAACGGATCAACCCAACTGGCCGTAAAAAACTTGCTGCCGAAATGAAAGAACACGACTACACAACTGTGCAGGCTGATGCTTTGGCGCAAGTTGCTGCGGGTGCCCATGTTTTGGACATCAATGCTGGTGTTCCCTTGGCGGACGAGCCAAAAATTCTAGCTGAGTGCATTCAACTTGTGCAGAGCCTGACAGACATACCACTTTCAATCGACAGTTCGATCATCGATGCACTTGAAGCGGGATTGGCCGTTTATCAAGGCAAGCCGTTAGTGAATTCAGTCACTGGCGAAGATGAGTCTTTGGAGCGTGTGCTGCCACTGATCAAAAAGTATGGCGCAGCTGTTGTTGCCATTTCAAATGACGAAACCGGCATATCAACTGACCCAGACGTGCGTTATGCGGTGGCGAAGAAGATTGTTGAACGGGCACAAGATCACGGCATTCCAAAAGAAGACGTAGTTGTTGATCCATTGGTGATGCCAATTGGCGCGATGAACGATGCTGGTAAGCAAGTTTTTGCGCTGCTGCGTCGTTTGCGTGAGGAATTGCAAGTCAACACGACCTGTGGCGCATCTAATGTTGGCTTTGGTATTCCAAACCGTCATTTAGTTACCGGTCACTTTATCGCTATGGCCGCTGGTCACGGCATGACATCAGCTATCATGAGCCCATTGCATAAAGAACAAATGGATGCGGTTCGTGCAGCGAACGTGTTGAACGGACTGGATCCAGATTGCGCCGAATGGCTTCGCGCCAATCGTCCGGTTGTTGAAGGTGAAGAACCAGCCGGACGCGGACGTCGTTCTGGCCGTAGAAGACGCGGATAAACTCAAATGAGCGCTCAACAAAAAGACGCCTTGGTTGTTTTCCAACCTTCTGGGCATAAAGGCCGGTTTCCGATTGGAACGCCGCTGCTGGATGCTGCGCGCGATTTGGGCGTTTATGTTGAGAGTGTTTGTGGCGGACGCGGTATTTGTGGCAAATGCCAAGTGTCTGTTGCAGAAGGTAATTTTGCGAAATTTAACATCGATAGTCGCGAAGCTGCCTTATCGGAAAAAGGATTTAAAGAACAACGATATGAGGAAAAACGAGGCCTTGATATTGGTCATCGTCTATCCTGCTCTGCCACTTTGCAGGGCGATGTTGTGCTTGAGATCCCGGATGCGTTTAAAGCTGCCGGACAGACCATCCGCAAGGATGCAGATACCATTGGCATGGTGCGCAAGCCAGCAGTTCGGCTATATTATGTCGAAGTTGAGCAACCGGATATGCACAACCCTTTGGGGGATGCTGATCGATTGTGTAAAGCGGTTTCCGAACAGTTTGGATTGGGCAAAATTACAGTTGCCCATCGGCTGAAAAGTGGATTGCAAAAGCTTTTGCGTAAAAGCGATTGGCAAGTCACAGTTGCAATTCACAATCCAGACTTATGTCCCGAAATAGTCTCGATTTGGCCGGGATATTCTGAAAACGTTTCGGGACTTGCCGTTGATATTGGATCCACCACCATAGCTGCGCATTTAACTGATTTGATGAGTGGAGAAATCTTGGCATCGGCTGGTGTTGCAAACCCACAAATTCGCTTTGGCGAAGACCTAATGTCCCGTGTTTCCTACGTTATGATGAATGATAACGGGCAGCAAAATCTCACAAAATCTGTGGTTGATGCCGTCAACAAATTGATTGATCAATTGTTGGAAACTGCACAACGCAATCGGAACGAATTACTTGATTCCGTTTTTGTCGCAAATCCTGTGATGCATCATCTGTTTTTGGGATGGGACCCAACCGAAATCGGCCAAGCGCCTTTTGCCTTGGTGCAGTCTGAAGCTGTGCATTGTTCCGCATCTGACATTGGTTTGAACCTCGCTGAAGGCGCGTCAGTTTATCTGCTACCACTCATCGCCGGACATGTTGGCGCGGACGCAGCAGCGGTTATGTTGGCCCAGCATCCAGAAACTGAACCTCACCCAACTCTTGTTGTTGATGTGGGCACCAACGCAGAAATCGCCCTTTGGGATGGTAACCAGCTTTTGGCGGCCTCATCACCGACCGGGCCTGCATTTGAAGGCGCAGAAACATCCTGCGGACAACGCGCGGCACCCGGTGCCATTGAGCGTATTCGAATAGATCGCGACACGCTGAAAACGCGCTATAAAATCATTGGCCCGGAAGAATGGTCTGACCATCCTGACTTTGAAGAAAAGTCGAAGGTAACCGGGGTCACCGGTATTTGCGGTTCAGGCATCATCGAGATTATTGGTGAAATGGTGCTGGCGGGAATTCTCGCTACAGACGGCATTATTCGCGCGCCACAAAATGAAGCCGAAGAAGCCGTGCTTAAACCAAATGGCAGAACGTGGTCATTTATTGTGCGCGAAGGTACGCCGCACATCGAAGTCACCCAAAATGACGTTCGGGCAATCCAACTGGCGAAAGCTGCGCTTTATGCCGGGGTGAAATTGCTCATGCAGAAGTCGGGCATTACAAAGGTTGGTGAAATCAGACTTGCGGGCGCGTTCGGCTCATATATTGACCCGGCTTACGCCATGCTTCTTGGTTTAGTGCCAGATTGTGAAGTCGACAAAGTTACAGCAGTTGGCAATGCGGCGGGCCAAGGCGCATTGATCGCCCTACTCGACGTAAATGCGCGGGAGCGTATTGAGCAAACAGTCCACGAAGTAACTAAGATCGAAACCGCGTTGGAAGCTGATTTTCAAGACCTGTTTGTCGCCGCGATGGGCCTACCAAATAGCGTCGACGAATTTGCGCTAACGCGCGAGCACTTCAAAATGCCAGAATTTACGCCGCCAGATAGCGGCGGCGAAAGTGGCCGACCCCGTCGTCGTGGGCGCAACCGTTCTAGGTAAAATCGATGACCTTAAGCTGTTAAATCGCTCGGTGGCTCGATACCGTTTGCAAGGCAAGTCGTGGTGATGGTGTTGGCTAACAAGCATGCGATGGTCATTGGTCCAACGCCGCCAGGAACGGGTGTGATGGCACCAGCGACTTCGCTAACGCCTGAATAGTCCACATCTCCGACCAACCGTGTTTTGCCTTCGCCACGTTCAGGCGCATCAATTCGGTTAATGCCCACATCAATGACCGTTGCGCCGGGTTTGATCCAGTCTTTCTTGATCATTTGCGGGCGTCCAACGGCAGCAACCACAATGTCCGCGGCGGCGCAAATTGCGGCCAAGTCTTTTGTGCGGGAATGCGCGACGGTGACCGTTGCGCTGTCTCTGAGCAAAAGAGCAGCCATTGGCTTTCCAACCAGATTTGAACGACCAACAACCACGGCATTTTTGCCTGATAAATCACCCAGTTCGTCACGTAACAACATGAGACTGCCAAGCGGGGTGCAGGGCACCGGCCCGGGCAAGCCAATTGCCACTTTGCCAACGTTTGACGGGTTGAAACAATCCACATCTTTGGCTGGGCTGAGCGCTTCAATAATTTTGTTTTCATCGATATGTTTTGGGACTGGTAATTGACACAGAATTCCATGCACGTCTTCGCGCTGATTAAGGCTTTCAATCAGGTCCAAAACTTCTTGTTCAGGCACATCTTCGGCTAGCTCATATTTAAATGAGTTCATGCCAACTTCTTGCGTTTGCTTGGCTTTTGAATTCACATAAACTTGGCTGGCTGGGTCATGCCCAACGATAATTACAGCAAGACCTGGTGTTATTCCATGTTCGGATTTTAACCGCTCAACATGTTCTGCAACCCGCAATCGAAGACCGGCTGCAAATGCTTTTCCGTCGATGATCTTTGCTGTCATTTTTTTAACCCTAGTTCTTATTTGCAAATGATTTAACGTCTAAACCCAAAGACTTAACTGTCTCGTTGATGCTTTTCGCCAACGCAACTGCGTGCTCATTGTCACCATGTAGGCAAATGGATTTAGCGTTCAAACCGATTACGTTTCCAGTGATTGTGCGCACTTTTGCATCGCTCAACAGTCGCGTAATATGTTCAATGACTTGTTTTTCTTGTGACAGCACAGCACCTGCCAATGATCGAGATGCGAGCAAACCTTCGTCGGTATAGGCGCGGTCGGCAAATGCCTCCTCCACGTTTTCTAAACCGAGCGCTTTGGCTGCGGCACCTTGATGAGAATTGGCGATCGTCAAAATCATCATGTTTGAACGAAAGGATTTCACCGCCTCGTAGGCAACGTTTGCGAGGTTGCGATCAGCCGCCGTCATGTTGGCCATGGCGCCGTGTAATTTCACATATTGAATTTTTGCGCCTGTAGATCGAGCGACGCCATCAAATAGTTCTAACTGTCGCGTAATTTGATCTCGCCATTCAGCTGACGATAGTTCAAGCGGAATTCGCCCAAAATTTTCTTTGTCTTCAAATCCGGGATGAGCACCAATCGCGACGTTGTTTTCAAGTGCTAACTCAATCGATTGCCGCATTGTTGTTTCGTCGCCCGCATGGCCGCCACACGCTATATTGGCACTGGTGATATAGCGCATCATCGCAGAATCGTTGCCGGTGCCCTCTCCCAGATCCGCGTTAAGGTCTATCCAGTTGGCCATCATTTTACTTCCATTGCTTTGTGCGCCTTTTGCAACGTCGTTGAAATAAACGATATTTCTCGGTTGGGCCGCAACTGAGCTACGTAATCCAAATCCGCATCAATGATGGTTGCAATACGAGGATATCCACCAATCGGCTGATGGTCGCGCATCAATATCGCGGGGGTACCGTCGCCCAAAATTTGAATATCGCCAGGCACAACAGCATCAGAAACGATGTTTTTATGCGCGGAAACGTCAAAGCGGGAGAGCGGATCATTCAGGCGAAACCCCATACGATCTATTGAATTGGAAATCTTAAACGGGGCTTCGAACAAGGATGCCCAAACCTTTGGACCAAGTAGTTCGGCGTGAAGCCCCGGCAAAACTCGAACTAAATTGTCGGGCAATTGAGTATTTTCGACAATTTCAACTTGTCCACTGGGGCGCGGAATGACTTCATCTTCAAAATCAATCTTATCACCAGCCCTAAGTGCGCGTGACTCTAAACCGCCAATTCCTGCCGCCAGATTTGTCGATTTACTTCCCATCATGAGGGGAACGTTTAATGCCTGCGCGAAACGGATATACCCATAGTTTCCAGCCCGTCCAGTGGTGATATTTACTTGATCACCATCCGTGAGGAACAGATGCGCAGGCCAGTTTTTTTCGCTGCCATTGTGCCGAAGTTGAAACTCGCCACCATCAACTGCGCACTCCATTGGAGGGCCCGCATAGGTGAATTCAATCCCTAACATGGAGAACTCGACGACCGACTGACTGCCCTGCCCGTCTAATGCATTGTGGGTTCTAGCAAAGGCCTTTCTGTCCATCGGACCGCTTGCAGATAAGCCAAATTGCAAACCTAGCGCACGACCAGCATCTTGAATTGTTGAGTTGGGCGAAATGCGCAATATGGAGATGGAACCAATCATAGCTGTGTCACCGCCTCAAATTGCACAAGATCCCCCGGGGTTATCAAGATCGGCTGTGCTGCATCTGGAATGAAGTTTCGAAGATTGGTGCGGCCAATCACATGCCAACCGGTTCTAATTGGACGCGAGGTGATTGCTGTTTGCCCTGCGGCAAACAAAATCGACCCGGCGGGCACATTTTCTTGCACCTGAACACGCCGGGGCACGCGAAGTTCCTCGTCATGCAAGCCCAGATACAAAAAGCCCGGTGAAAAGCCCAAAGCCAACGCATGCAATGCGTTTGCGGTGTGTACTTCAACAAATTGGGCAACAGACAGGGACAATTCCTTACAAACCTCATCCAAACACGGCCCTTCTTCGCCGCCATACTTCACTTGGACGTGGTGTGTTTGCACATTTTGATCTGCCTTTTGTGCATCAAACGTGCTCATGAGCATCATAATTTGACCTTTGAGTGTATCAAAGGAGACCATGTTGGGATCATATTGGATAATGACTGAAACTAAATTCGAGCTGCATCCATTTATCTTGTCGTGAAGCTTCTCTTGGCAAAGTTTAGCAAAGGATTGGGCGCGCTTGTTCGCATCAATCGTGAGCTGGCTGCCAAACCGCACCAAGACTGACCGATCACCAAGTGGAATAAGGCGAGCAGTAATTTCTTCAGTTTGAAACTCTTGTCCCACCTTATTCACCTCATTTTCGGTATTGATTAAAACAATCCCTGTATCTCGCCACTTTGATCCAGATGAATCGCTTCAGCCGATGGTTTTCGCGGCAAACCAGGCATTGTCATTATGTCACCGCACACGGCAACAACAAAGCCCGCGCCGGCCGAAAGCCTGACTTCACGCACAGGAATTTCATGTCCGGTTGGCGCACCGCGCAAGTTCGGATCAGTTGAGAACGAGTATTGTGTCTTTGCCATACAAACTGGCAATTCACCGTATCCGGCTTCTTCCCACTCACGTAGTTGTTTTTCAACCTTCTTGTCGACGACAACTTTATCAGCCCGATAAATCTCTTTTGCGATCTTTTCAATTTTGCCGAGTAATGGAAGGCTGTCTTCATAAAGTGGTGTGAAGTTAGCTTCGCCGCCATCAACAATTTCAACAATCCGCTCGGCAAGTGCAACGGTGCCTTCAGAGCCCTTTTCCCAATGCTGGCAAAGGATTGCTTCGGCGCCAACTGAACGCGCGTAATCTTGCACGGCTTGCACTTCCGCATTCGTGTCGGTCACGAAATGATTGATTGCGACCACGGCAGGCACACCAAATTTTTGAATATTCTCAATATGGCGGCCAAGGTTGGCACAACCGCGTGTCAACGCTTCAACGTCTTCGCTGCCCAACGCATCTTTGGCCACGCCACCATTCATTTTAAGAGCGCGAACCGTCGCAACGATCACCACAGCAGAAGGTTTCAAGCCTGCTTTGCGGCATTTAATATCAAAGAATTTTTCAGCACCGAGATCAGCGCCAAACCCAGCTTCTGTGACCACATAGTCTGCAAGTTTAAGCGCTGTTTTGGTCGCAATCACAGAGTTGCAGCCGTGTGCGATATTGGCAAATGGTCCGCCATGAATAAAGGCTGGGTTGTTTTCCAATGTCTGCACTAAATTGGGCTGCATTGCTTGTTGGAGTAAAACCGTCATCGCACCATCAGCTTTGATATCGCGGCAATAGACGGGTGTTTTGTCGTTCCGATAAGCAACTATAATTCCGCCCAAACGATTTTGTAGATCCTCAAGATCGTTCGCTAAGCACAGGATCGCCATGATTTCAGAAGCAACCGTAATATCAAACCCGGCTTCGCGCGGATAACCATTTGCCACGCCACCAAGTGACGCAACGATTGAACGTAAAGCACGGTCATTCATGTCCATCACGCGTCGCCAAGTGATCCGGCGAATATCAACCTTTTCTTCATTGCCCCAATAAACGTGGTTATCAAGCATGGCCGACAACAAGTTATGGGCAGAAGTGATTGCGTGAAAATCACCCGTAAAGTGCAAGTTGATATCTTCCATCGGCACAACTTGGGCGTAACCGCCACCCGCAGCGCCACCCTTCATGCCAAAACACGGCCCCAAGGAAGGCTCACGAATGCAAATGGTAGCGTTCTTGCCGATCTTATTTAGCCCGTCACCCAGACCAACGGTGGTGGTGGTTTTACCTTCCCCAGCGGGGGTAGGATTGATCGCTGTCACAAGGATCAGTTTGCCGTCTTCTTTATCCGCAACTGATTTGATAAACTCGGCGGAAACCTTCGCTTTATCGTGACCGAATGGCAGCAAATGCTCGCTACCAATGCCCAACTTCGCGCCGATTTCAACAATAGGTTTTTTGTTCGCGGCACGCGCGATCTCAATGTCTGACTTATATGTCATGAAATTCCTGTCCCCAGAGTAATCTTGTTATTGTTTTTTTGCGCAGATTAAACGCAAATCCGAGGGACTTGTCCAGACGTGTTTGAGGATAAACGCGATAAGCGAAATTATGCAGGAAAATACCTTGTTTTGACGGTGTTCAGGCCAGCTACCAAGATACCACTTGCCAGCCATCCAACTGCAAAGGCTCACTGGTCAAAAGAACTTTGTGTTGAGCATCAGCGTTGGCGTATAGGCCAGCTACATTGTCTTTTGAGATACGGCCAAATGCTGTCCGAAACAAGATATCTCTTGATCGTAACGCGCTGATATTGCCCAGTGAAACCTTATCGGTTCCTACTTCTATATCAGTGTACCTCGTGCTGCTGACATAGTCATCAATCCACTTTTCCGCATCGCTGAAATGGGCTTTCATGGCGTATGAAGTGTCAACCACCACCAACGCCTGTTTCGGGTTTGTGGTAAAATAGAAGTGCGTGCCGCCCCACGCAACAGCTTGCAACAAAACAAAAGCAACGAATGATTTCAGCCAAGCCAAGTTACATCTCCGAATTCAAAAGATTACCGATGCGGTATGACGCGGAGCCAACACTCGATTCGATGTAGGCGGCTTCTACCAATCCAGCCATTTCTTTTAAGTGATCTGACGACAATTCGTAGGCAATCGCGTGAATTGGAATACGCGCAAACCTAAGCGTTTCTTTGACAGACCCGAAATCCAAACCTTCGTTGGTCTCGCCATCGCTAAGGACGAAAATAACAAGTTTATGGTCTGGGTTGGCTGCCGAAAATGTCAGCAGTTCATTTGCCGCAACAATCACCGCATCGTTGGTGGCTGTCGCTCCCCCGGCGATCAGATTTTCCACGGCACCGATGAACAGTGATTTCTGTTGCAGGTTGAACTGGCGGACCGGCAGATCAATATTTACCGCATTATTGTAGCTCACCAAGCCAATTGCGTTGCCAGCAGCGATCAAATCAGATGAATCGACCAGAGCGTTTTTCAACTCTTTGATACGTGAGCCATCCATTGAACCGGATACGTCTGCAACGAACATTGCCGCAATCGGTTTACCACCGGATTTTTTGTCCTTCCAGAGCTTTTGTGCCTGCTGGATGAGAGAACCGTCAGCGATATCGTAGCCCGATTGGTAAGTACTGTTGTTCCCAAAGCCAAACTTTGAAATCTCACTTTTATTGGCTTCGATAAATGCGTTGAAAAGCGCTAGCACTTCCCGCTCCGCTTCATCCGCTTGCGGCAACGCATAGAGAGGACTATCATGACGAACACCGAACGGCACAAACTCATAGTCAGCCATACCAGTAACGTTTACCCAAGTTTGGTGTTCCATCACCAATGCGTCCAGCACACCGCTTCCAACGGCTGCATCGCGCATTTGAAGCGTGTTTTGAGCGACAAACGGCACGCCAAGTTGGAAAGCTTCGAACGCACTTGCGACATCAGGAGACAAGAACTCAGCCTCATCACCCTGCGCGAATGAGTGCAACACCATCATCAAAAAATTGAGGCCAGTGCTTGACTGATATGGGTTGGTATAGCCCATGGAAAAATCGCCGCTCGTCACCTCGGTCAAAAGCTTCTGCAGGTCGAGCGCGCCGTCAGTGGTGATCAAATCGGTTTTGCTTTTTCGCACAACAATCCCAGCAGTATTGGGCGCGGTTACCGGATTGATTTCATCCACAACGATACCTTGCGACCCCAGCATTTTGCCCCAAAGTTTATTTGACGGTGAAAACGCGTCTGGCACGTTTTGCCCCGCTAGGATGAATTGCGCGCCAAGGCCCGAAGGCATTTTGCGGACAGAAATCGCAGCTGTTTTGCCATTGCCAATTTTTTGGCGTTGGTCGTTAAAGCGCGCGGCGAGATCATTATATAGACCGTCAGTTCCCTTGCCCGATTTCTCCGAACTTGTGAAAATTTCAACGGCCTCAACTGTCGAACTATCAGCGGTACCAACGGTAATTGGGTACTCTTCGATGTTTGGCAAAAGCGATAGCAAGTTCGTTGGCGTCAGTTCGATGTTTGCACGAACGCGATTTTCCTGCCGCGAAGGTTTAATCTGCTCTGCAACAAGCTTTGCGATATTTTCATGCGCCGCTTCGGTGGTTTCAATTGGCGCACCGCCGCAACCTGCCAGCGTTAGTGTGCCCGCAACTAGAGCAGTTCCCAATAGGGCTTTCACAATCTTGTCCATCAAAACAGCTCCTTTGCGCACAACACGCCTAAACATTAAATTTCTTTGCACGGTCGGCTAATTCACGAAGTCGCAATAAAGCGTCGTCGTGTTCTGCCTCACCTTGCTTTTGTATATTGGCCACTTCAACCAATGTTTCTGCCAAGGCAGTCAACAGCGTGCCATTGGCATCAATTATCTCGTCCATCTTGGTTCGCTGCTTCTGTGCAAGTTCCAAACGGCGATCAATCGCTACGTCGCTGGTGCCTTTTTCAGCCTTGGACGTTATCAAGTCTTCACGATTGATACCTGCCACACTTTTCGCAATGACGACCAAATCCGATAGATTTTGTACAACTATGTTTTGCACCCGTTGCGCAATTTCAGCGTGCGAGCTGACCGACATTGGCGAATCTACAAAGCGCTTGGTGATCACCTCATGATAATCATCCACCATACCCAAAAGGCGTTGAGTTTGCTTTGACGCTTCGACCTCACCGATCTCATTCAAGTTTATAGAAATCGTATGGATGTCGCTCAATATCCGTTCGTAATTTGCTTGCTCACGTGCTTCAAGAACCCGTCGCTGGTCACGCTTTTCAAACCCCAGCAAATGGTAACTGAAAGGAACAGCAAAAGCAGATGCGACCGAAAACAAACTAAACCCCGCTATCCAGATGATATCGACCTGAAACCACCAATAGAAAACCGGAATGAAAAGAAGCGAAATCAGTAAAGCCGCTATTGATATGTTGCGCACTATTCGCTTTTCTCCTTTTCCTATGCCTGCCACATATTGGTTGGTTTTGCCCAAAATTCAACCCGCTACCACCAGATCGGCACATCTATTTTCGGAGATACTAGTATGGATATTCAAACAATCTCAATTTATGTCGCAATTTGCGGTCTAATTGCAATTCCCGTGGCGCTACTCGGCATTTGGTTACGATTGCGACAAAGCAACCGCCAACAACGTCTCATGATTTTCATTAGCTACACAAACCGTTTTCGAGAAATTGTTCAGACTGCACCTTTGGAATTTCTCCATTTCGAAAAAGGACCCCCTCCACGCATCGCTAATGCTGAGAACCTACGGACAATACGGCTTTACCTCGACTTATACAGCGAGGAATTTCACTTAAACAAAGCCGGTCATGTTGATGAAGATGTTTGGGTAAATTGGCTGGATGGGATGAAATTCCTGCTGTCTCAGCCATCAATTCAAGCCCTGCTTGAAACAGTCCTGAGCTCTTCATCGCACAATGGCGAATTCAGGTTGTTCGTGGATCACCTAAGGAAATAAACATGGTAGGTGGGTAGGGTAAAACTTCGAACTCCTTGTTTCAAGCTTTGGCGGATTGGGAACAAAACTCAAGTACCAAGATAAAATTTCCACATTGCACTAGATTTTGTCTCGATTGACGAAAGGACTCAGCAGCAACTCTCATCTAAACAACATCAAGCGGAACCAGCAAACCGTCGCCTTCTGGCAAAAGCTCAATAGCTTGGGTCTTCATTTTGGAACGAGCCGCGGAAAACAAGGAAAGCAATCAAACTACCGTACGTCAAGTTGAACTAAAAGGTGTATCCAAACAGCTGTCCGTCATCAAATGAAATGGGTTATTTAGAGCGGTTTGATTACTGGAGGCTCTGGTTCATTTGCTTATTGATTA
>NZ_JBPOEU010000090.1:0-2409 GCF_051251695.1 Maritalea sp.
CGCCAAACGTGGCGCGGTTTTGATCGAAGATATGCTCGCTTTCTCGCAGCGCGCCCGCTTAAAGCAAGAAACTTATGATCTAAACAAATTGGTCTTTTCGGTCATTGATCAGCACCAATCGATTCTGAATGACGACATTTCGCTGGAGCTAAAACTTTCAGATGACCTGTGGTTGGTTAAGATAGACCCAGATGCGACCGGAATTGCACTTTCCAAACTCATAACGAACGCACAAGATGCTTTGCCCGATGGCGGCCTGATCGAAATACGGACCGAGAATTTCTTGTTCGATTTGTCCAAATCAAGCCTTCCTTCAAACCAATTGTGCCGGGGCAGATATGTTTGCCTCAGCATCACTGACAACGGTGCCGGAATCCCGCAAGATCAATTGGCCCAGATATTCGACCCCTTCTTTACAACAAAGGAAGTCGGCGCAGGGAGTGGTATGGGGTTATCATTTGTACATGGGTTCATGAAACAAATTGGCGGCGCATTAGAGGTAACCTCAAAAGAACATGAGGGATCTACATTCCGAATGTTTTTCCCGGCATTTACCTAATCTGTAGGCGATTTGAGATAGATCAATAGGTAACCAAATCCGCATGAAATTGGAGATTGGAATGACAACTTTGTCCCGCAAGTCGGGCAGTGAGGCGGCCCATCTTCCTTTGATCAGTGTGAAGGGGCTTCGCAACGACAACCAAAAGGAATTTGAGCAAACGGCAAAAGCCATAGGAGAGGCCGCACAGAAAATCGGATTTTTCCGGATTTGTGATCACGGGATTGATGTGCCTCTTATTGAGGCAACATACCGTGTGGCCGCACAGTTTTTCGCGTTACCCGAAGCGGTTAAGCGTGGTTACTATATTGGGGATAGCCCCAATCATCGGGGATATGTGCCGTTCACCGAAAAGGGTGATTACCCAGACGAAGTCAACCGCAGCTATGAGGCCTTCGATCTTGGACTTGATCTGTCCCCCGATGATCCGGACTTTTTGGCGGGAAACAGGGTGCTGGGGCCAAATGTGTGGCCTGAACTGGCAGGCTTTAGGGGCGTGATCAGTCAATACTACTCCCAAGTTGCAGCACTTGGCCGTTTGGTCACCACAGCACTGGAAATGTATCTTGACCTGCCCACCGGGGCGATGACCAGCCACATGCGCAAACCGATATCGCAACTGCGTCTGCTGCATTATGTTCGGCAGTCTGAAGGCACAGACCGAAAATCGGTCAACATGGGCGCGCATACGGACTATGAGTGCCTGACACTGCTTCACACCCGCAACAAAGGGCTTCAGGTCATGGCCAAGGATGATCAGTGGATTGATGTACCCGCTGACCCAAGGGTGCTGATTGTGAACATCGGTGATATGCTCGAAGCATGGAGCAACGGATTGCTGCGCTCAACACCGCACCGGGTTCTCAACCTAAGCCCCGAACGCTATTCGCTGCCGTACTTCGTTGCCGCTGATTACAATACGATGATTGAGCCGTTTCCACAGCTGATCAGCATGGACCGCCCCGCCCAATATGACCCATTTATGGCCGGCGCACATCTTGAACGGATGCTGGTGCGGGATTTTCCGTATTTGCGGAACGCTGCGCAGTTCGCTTCCAAACAAAGCGATAATGAGATCACAAAGTCGGTCGAAAACCCTTTTGAAAAACGAATGAACCGGAGCGATAAAGAAACATGCCTCAACTAGACGCAATCATTTCCGTGTCCGTCGCGGGCTTTGCCCTAAGTGCGACGCCGGGGCCATCCATGCTATATGTCCTGTCTCGCACCGTCGGACAGAATCGCGCTGCGGGTCTCGCCTCGGCGTTTGGCCTTGCCTTAGGGGGTATTCTTCTTGCTGTCGCAACGGCGATGGGGCTGGCGGCGGTGTTTACCAAGGTAGAATGGATTGTGCCCGCCTTACGCTACATCGGTTCGGCCTATTTGATCTGGTTGGGGGTGGCCATGATCTGGGAGGCGCGTAGCAGCGGCATGACTGTTCTTGAGGTTGAGCGCGTCAAACGTAATTCCTTCTCGACAATTGTTTGGCAGGGCGTTCTGGTTGAGCTGCTGAACCCCAAAACGGTCCTGTTCTTTGCGCTTTTTCTGCCCCCGTTTGTTGCAATGGGCGATGGCCACCTGAACGATGTTAACGTTCAGTGGCAGCTCCTGACGCTTGGTGTTTTGGTGCCCCTTACGGCGATCCCAACCGACATCTTCGTCGCGTACACAGGGGGCACATTGGCCAACATATTGAACCGACAGCAAAGGTTTCGGGAATATCTTGCGTGGGTGAGTGGTGCAATCTTGATTCTCATCGCGCTCAACCTGCACTTCAGTTTTCTTTGATCTCTTTGGCGTACCAGTGCTCCATGACTGCGGTGACCGTCATTTAATGAACGGTCACCATC
>NZ_JBPOEU010000091.1:0-2408 GCF_051251695.1 Maritalea sp.
CTTTACATTCTTTCCGGAATGCTCGCTGTCTGGCATGCGTTTCAAAATCGCAACGCGATCTTTGATGGATCGTACTTCAAGCCCTTCGATCTTACGAATTGGCTAGACATCTCGATAGCAGCTTTCGCGCTGATATTTCTTTGGTCCGCAGTCCATCACTTCTACGTGGCCAGCTTTGGCTTGTCGCTAAAAGGCATTTCGCTGAAAGACATTGAAATAAGGCCGTCCTCAGAGAACCAGGATTCTATCCTCAATCGTCACCTGGATGAGATTGTCTACTTCTTCCAGTCGACTCGATACGACCTCGTCGTCGTGGAAGACCTAGATCGCTTCGAAGATTCCGACATCTTTGTCACTCTTCGCGAGATCAACAGTCTCGTGAACGGTAATGTGGGAGTAAGGCGTAAGGTTAGATTCCTCTACGCGCTACGCGACGACATGTTTGTTAATACAGACCGGACCAAGTTCTTCGAGTTCATCATCCCAGTCATTCCCATCATCAACAGTTCGAACTCGATTGATATGGTTCTGGCGCAGGGCAGTCGGCTGGAGTTGGACGGAAGTCTCGATCAGCAATTCCTACGTGAAGTGTCGCGCTATCTTAGTGACCTGCGCCTCATCCACAACATCTTCAACGAGTACGCGATCTACGTCGCGAACTTGGAAACAGATGGCGAGAACGTTCTTGACGCCACAAAACTTCTTGCCGTGCTGATCTATAAGAACGTCTACCCGAGGGATTTTGAAAGGCTCCACCGCGGCGAAGGACATCTTGCCGGAATCTTGGGCCGCAAGGACGAACTCATCGCGGCCCGCGAACAAAGCTATCGATCTGAGATCACGGAGCTTGAACGAGGTATCGAGGCGGCTGAAAAGCAGGTCCCGAGAGACATTCGCGAGCTCAAACGGATCTACGCGATGGCGCTCCTAGAGTCATTACCAGCCAATGTGTCAGGTGTTAGTAGGAATGGGCAACAGTTTGTGGCACTTGCCAACCTATCCGAGTACGAGGAATTCGACGAGCTCGTTAATACACAGAGTATTCAATATAACACATTTACCCAGGGCCGACGCCAACACAACAATTCTGGATTGCAGGCAAGCATCGATCCAGAAGCAACCTACGCCGATCGAGTTCAATCGATCCAGCAAAAGGCAGAGTCACAGAAAAAAGCTTCGGTCAGGCGAATTACCGATCTGCGGAACCAGATCAAGACTATTCGGACGAGCAAGTTCAACGTCTTGCTGCAATCCAGCAGCCAAGAGATTGAGAGCCTATTCCAGGAGCTTGGTGATGGCGGCGAGCTTGCCCGTTTCCTGCTTTTGGAGGGCTATCTCGACGACAGCTACTACCAGTACACATCCCTGTTCCACTCTGGGCGACTATCACCAAACGACAACAAGTTCCTGATCCAGATCAGAGCCTTCCAGACACCAGAACCCGGATTTCCGATCGACAACCCTCATGAAGTCATCGCGGCCATGAGGGAGGACGATTTCGGTCTCGATTATGCACTGAACGTCCGGCTCATTGACGCGCTTTTGCAGAGTGAAGAGAATAAAGATCGGCTCGGGAAGGTCTTCGCATACCTCGCGAATGAGTTTTCGAACCAGCAAGAATTTTTCGAAGCCTACTATGCGTCGGGATCACACGTTGGCGAATTCTTAAAGCGGCTGGTCGAGGCTTGGCGGGGTTTCGTGCCCACGGCAATTGAAGGTCTATCCGCAGTTGAACACATCGCGGGCCTTATTGAACATCTTCCGCCTGCCCTTCTAGCTCGAGAGCGAGAAGAGCATGCTGAGCTACGCACGTTCGTGGCCGACAATATCCAAGACATCCTCGACCTTCTGGAAGGAGTTGACCCAGCCAAGCTCGAGGAGCTGCGAATCGAGACGAAGGATCTTGCGGCGATCAATGCCTATCCACAGGTCGTCCAGAAGTTGTACGAGCTCGGCCACTACCATTTGAATGCTGCGAACTTTGCGTACATCTTCGTCTCTATCCTCGGAGAACAAGCCGGGTCTGCCATGCGTAAGCGGCATTACTCGAGGATTCGAAATTCTGGAGTCAAACCCCTACTCGATCGGGTGGAAAGCGATTTCGCTGAATACTTCTCAAACGTGCTGTTGGAAATGGACGAAAACGTTGAAGAGGATATCGAAGCGATATTGGCTGTGATGAACCGAGATACGCTTGATGTCGAAGCCGTCGAAACTTTCGTCCTACGCCAAGTAAAAAAGTTGCCTAAACTCAACGATGTACCAGAGCGTTATCAGAGTATTGTTGTCCGTGGGGGCCAGATCGCACCTTCGTGGTCGAATTGTCTTGGTTTCATTCAGTCGGAGGCTTTTGATGGCGCTGCTCTAACTGGATTTCTTGGCAAGGATGAAGTCCGCTCAGCCCTTTT
>NZ_JBPOEU010000092.1:0-2403 GCF_051251695.1 Maritalea sp.
GGTAAATACATCCGCCGCTTCATCCAACAGGGTTTCCAGCTCGACTGTTCCTACCTTCAGCATCAGTGCTTTGGTATTGGCATTGGCCTTTGGCGCACCGCGCTGCACTTGTTTGAGTACCTCATTGAGCTGAGCTTGCAGTGCTTCTTGTGACTCGCAAACAAAATGCACAATGCCCAAGGCTTGGCTCTGTGCTGCACCAACACGTTCCCCGAGTAACGCTAGACGCCGTGCTTGAGTTAAGCCGATACGCGTCACCACAAAAGGGGCGATTTGTGCTGGTACTACACCAAGCCCCGTTTCAGGCATCGCAAACACCGCACTTTGATGGGCGATAGCAATGTCTGAAACGCACGCCAAACCAAAACCACCGCCCAATACCGCCCCCTCAAGTAAGGTAATAACCACTTGGGGCGCCTGATTCACTTGGGCGACCATGCGCCCGAAGCTGCGATTGAAATTCCAAATAGCTTGTTGCTTATCTTGTTCACTGCCCGCGTCGCTGTACATATCTGAAATATCGCCGCCAGCGCAAAAGTTGCCTTCACTGCCACAAATGACCACTGCACGCACCGAGCTGTCATCCGCTATATCGCTAAATACCGCCATGACTTCTTTAACTAGGGCTAAATTCATCGCGTTTTTCTTATGAGGGCGATTAAAGGTGATGGTCAACACCCCTTGAGTAAGGCTGACTAAAATTTCCCGATACTGCTGTTGGCTTACATTCGACATTTACTTATCTCTATTTGGTTATCTCTATTCCGTTAATCGTGACTAGCCCAAATAAGGGCAGTCCCCATTACGTTTATCTACCACTAGAAGCGAGGTACACCAAACTGGCTGGTATTGACCTTACGCGCTTGGCCTTCGCGGCAAATATCTAGCACAAATGCCAGTATTTCTCGGGTGTCCCTTGGGTCAATGATGCCGTCATCCCATAAGCGAGCGGAATTAGCCAAGGCGCCAGACTTTGCCTGCATCACTTCTACCGTGCGCTTTTCAAGTGCGTCCAATTTGCCTGTGTCAATCGCATTAGCTCGGGCCATTTTGGCGCTGGCTACCGTTCTGAGTACACTGCCTGCTTGCGCTGGCCCCATCACGGCCACAACCGATCGTGGCCAAGCAAACATAAAGTGAGGTTCGATACCACGCCCTGCCATAGCGTAGTTGCCAGCGCCATATGAGCCGCCCAGCACAAGGCTGATTTTAGGCACGCTAGTATTAGTGACCGCTTGAATGAGCTTGGCGCCGTGCTTGATAATGCCGGCACGTTCTGACTCTGTACCCACCAAAAAACCTGTGGTGTTGTGCAGGAAAACAATCGGCGTGCCCGACTGTTCACATAGCTGTATAAATTGCGCTGCTTTGGCTGCGCCGTGGGCAGTGATAGGAGCATTGTTACCAATAACGCCGCATACCATGCCGTGCAATCTCATGTGCCCGCATACGGTTCCCATGTCGTACTCAGTTTTAAAGTCGAGAAAGTCTGAGCCATCGGCAACGCGTGCGATGACTTCGCGCACGTCGTAAGGCGTTTTTGCCTCTTTTGGCACTATGCCCAATAGCTGTTCTTTTTCGTACAAAGGCTCCTGGTACTGACTTACTGCATGAGAGTTAGAACTGTCATTCCATTCCAAGCTAGCGGTTATCTCACGCACAATGCGAATACCGTCTGCGTCATTTTCAGCTTGATAGTCGGCAACACCGGAAATTTCGCTGTGCATTTGTGCTCCGCCAATTTCTTCGTCGGTGGCGATTTCCCCCGTTGCCGCTTTTAGCAGTGGCGGCCCCGCCAGATACACAGTGGATTGCCCTTTGATCATGACCACATAATCTGACAGCCCAGGTTGGTAAGCACCGCCCGCTGTTGCACTCCCATGTACAAGAGTAATTTGTGGGATACCCGCCGCAGACAGCTTGGCCTGCAGAGCAAAACCCGCGCCTGAGAACCCAAACCAGTCCCCCAATGAGGTTAAGTCGCCGCCACCACTTTGGGCTAAGGCAATCACCGGTAACTTGTTTTGCAAAGCCATTTGATACATGCGCAGGCGCTTATGACTGCCCAGCTGAGTAATACTGCCACCTTTGGTTAAGTAGTCATCAATCATGACCATGCAGCGCGCGCCCGAAACATAACCAATCCCGGCTATTACGCCGCCACCGGCAGCGGAGCCGTCGGTATCACCTTCTTGCATGTACCCGCATAAGCTCGCTAATTCTAAAAAGGGGGCGCCAGGGTCAACTAAGCGTGATAAGCGCTCTCTGGGTGGGATAAGTCCGCGTTTGATATAGCGCGGGGCTTTTTCGTCGGCCAACTGAATAACACGCGTTTCAATCGCTCTAACCTCAGAGACTCCGGCGCGCATTACGTCGGCGTTTTGCTTAAACGCTTCGCTGTGG
>NZ_JBPOEU010000093.1:0-2373 GCF_051251695.1 Maritalea sp.
CCCCAACACAGGCTCGACTTTTGGTTCTGACGATTGAACACTTACGATGTCATGGATCCGCTCATTGATCAGCGCTTCTTCGCGCTCAGAAATTTTATCTGCGCTGAACACTGTGAACGCGACATCGACACGGCTGCACACCACCCCACCCTGCACGAGATCCATTTTTACAACAAAGGACTGCCGCCCGGACTTCACTTTATGTTCGGTGATCTCATAGGAAATCGTCACACCGAAGGGGAACACAAAATTTTCGAAACTCACGTTTTGATGGCGAATGACAAAGTAATAGTTGTCTGGGGCCTGACTGAGGAAAAACTCTTCTGTCACCACAAGGAACGCTTGCCGCGCAGCCTCAGACAATGCCATGCCTTGAATGTGAAACCCTGTCATGTGATCGAGGAAAAATTCGTTTTGGGCGCTGAATTGTAGATCAAGCTCGAATGTTTTATCGGACACTTGGCGGGGGTAACTGACGCAAATGTTTTCTCGTTTGGCTTTATGCGCAAGACGGCGCCCGGCGCGCGGCATTTCTGGACGGGCATTGATGTGAAACTTAGGAACGCCGCTACCGAGGCTGTTCTCACGATAGTGTACAGCGCGCGTTAAGGCCTGCAGGTCGACCCCTTGTTCAATAATAAGTTCAACATCATCGTCCAATGGCTTGAGCGAGACGATCTCTTCGATTGCATCGTTTTCATTTAGAATTATTGGCACTGCAGATGCAGGAACATTAAAGATATCACCGATGACAATTATGCGTTTCATTGGACACTCTCCTTGGTAAATACACCGTCATTCTTGAACGTGTCGAACACCCAAGCAACGCGCTATAAGGGAACGGGCGTTTCACATTTGTCGCGTCACATTTGCAGAGCGACTACACTTTGTGCATCGCGCTCAAATATTTGTTTTTCCAAGCGATTCATGACCGCAACGGGACGGGCGTCTTTACGTCGACACAGCCAGAGTTGGCGGTTCAATTGATAGGGAAGTGCTTCAAGTTGATCACGTGCAGGAAAGCGTGACACGGCCTCGGCGCAGATCATGCCAATCCCTAAACCTTCGGCGACGGCTTCCAAATATGCCTCGGCCCCATCCATCACCACAACGCCACGTGCGTTCGGCAAAATCTCACGCAACTTGGCGTTCACAAACTCCGCTTCTGAGCCAGATTCCCGCCACAGAACAAGAGCATTGTCACGTTTTGAACCTCTGGATCGGAACAGCCCAAGGCGGGTCGGGTTAAGTTCTCTGCAAGAAAACGCAGGATCAGACTGGGGATGGTGCGATACAAGCAAATCATCTGCCTCATGTTCCCCTGCAGCGTTTTCGGAATCGCAATTGATCACAAACGTGATGTTCTCATCGCGCACGGTTGCTTCGTGAATGAGAGGCAAAATGTGCCAGCGGGTATAGCTGTTTGGCGTTCGAATACGGATTTTATGCTGACTGTCCCCGACCCCACAGCGCGTTTCAATATTTCTAACACTTGAATGCACCTGCTCGACTTGTAACAGAATGTCGCGTCCTAAAGGGGTTAACGATAGCCTGTTTGCCTTTCTCACAAAAAGGCAGTCCCCCAATCTTTCTTCTAAGTTTACAACGCGGCGACTTAGGGTCGCCGCGCTGATTTTATGGATTTCTGCTGCTTGTCTGATTGAGAGCGTCTGGGCTACAGCATTGAAATACTTCAAATCTTCCCAGTTTAAATTCCGAGTCATTTCATTCTCACTTTTCAGGATGCAAAAAACTCCCGCAGAGCATTCATCTGCGAATGCACCAAATGGCGCGCTTCAAGGTCCGCTCGGCGTGAGTACCCAATCGCATGATTGGCGTGGGTTGAATCAAACCGCGTAAAACTATGCTTAGCACCGCTAATGACATGCAAAACCCAGCGCGCGCGTGCATTTCGCATTTCGCGTTCAAACTCAGAAAGTTGATTGCCTGTAATGAGAGGATCATCTCCGCCGTGCACGACCATAAATATTGGTCGCTCTAGCTGATCTTCGACGGCCAACTGGGATGAATCACTGTGCAACGGTAACGGCGTCTGTGGATTACCGTGAACACAAACGACCGCATCTACATTTGACGCCGCGCGCCCCGTTTCCAGTGCGAAAGATCCACCGGAGCAAAACCCGACAACAAACAACGGCCCATCACACTGCCACTTGGGTGCCAAAGCGTCCATGATACCACGAAACAGCACGCGAGACCGCTCTGGGTTGGCCAGCAAATCTTGATTTAACTCATAAGCTGTCTCAAAACTTGGATGTGGTAAATCAACGCCATTGTGATCGGTTAGAATAACCTCCGCATTACATGTGGCAGCATATTCTGCCGCTATTTGGCGCGCCCAGTTCGTATGGC
>NZ_JBPOEU010000094.1:0-2355 GCF_051251695.1 Maritalea sp.
GTAAGCGTCCGCCAATCCCACCTAGCGCTTAGCAAACTGCCATGGTAGCAGTTGCTCGATATTGACATCGGGCTGGCTGAGTTCATCAAGGCAAGTCATCACATACTCGAATACGTTCAGGTCGTTGGCTTTAGCCGTTTCGATGATGCTGTAGAGAACAGCGCTGGCGTTTGCGCCCCTGGCCGTTTGGCTAAACAGCCAGTTTTTCCTACCTATGACGAACGGCTTTATCCCGCGCTCAGCGCGATTATTATCGATACTCAATAACCCGTCGAGTGTATAGCGTTCCAGCTTTTTCCATTGGTTTAAGCAGTATTGTATCGCTTCGCCCAACTTGGTTTTGGGTAACACTTGTTGAGCCGATTTCATTAGCCACATATGAAGCTGACTTAGCAGCGGCACACTTTTTTCCTGTCTTGTGATGTAGCGCTCTTCTACCGTTTTATCTTTTAGCTGGGTTTCTAAGCGGTAGAGTTTTTGGATGTGATTGAGTGCCCAATCCGCTTTGCCACTGCCTTTCTTACCTGTGCCTTTTTTGGCTTCCATGAACTTACGGCGTGCATGTGCCCAGCAACCAATGAGTGTGGCTTGCGTTTGCTCGTAGCCTTGATAGCCATCCACTTGTAAGTAGCCGCTGTAACCTTTAAGGAAGTCTACGGCGCATTGCCCAGCGCGACTATTGTGATAGTCGTACAGCACGATATTAGGTATCTCTGTTCCCGGGATATTACCGGTAGGTGAGTCAGCGCCACTGGCGTACAACCACATGTAGCTATTCACTTTCTCAGATTCAACGACCTTCAGCGTGGTTTCATCCGCCGCGATAACCGGTTGTTTTAGGATATGTTGATGGAGCTGGTCATAAAGCGGTTTAAATAGCTCAGCGCAGCGGATTATCCAGTCAGCCATGGTTTTACGACTTAATTCGATACCATGCTGTTTGAACATAGACTCTTGTCGATACAGCGGTAACCCATACTGATATTTGCTGGTAATGATTTGGCTTAATAAACTTGGGGTCGCATAACCTTTAGGGATAACGCTGTGAGGTACAGGCGCTTGTTTTACTGTGTTGCTAATACCGTCTTTCTCACAGGTACGACACGCATATTTAGGGCGAACATGCTCAATCACTTTGACCTGAGCAGGAATAAACTGAAGCTTTTCTGACTTATCTTCACCAATGCGATGTAGCTCACCTGCACAACAGCCACAGACTTTTTCTTCGTCGCTAATATCGTGAACGATAACCTCACGAGGTAGGTCTTTGGGTAACGGTTTACGTGTGGGCTTTTTACGGGTGTAGCTTATGGCTTCTTCTTGCGTATCTGATTCAACAGCAAGCGCTTCCGCTTCATTAAACAACTCACCTTGCCCAGGATGACCTTCGGTACTTTGACCGAACTGTTTATGCTGGGCAATACGAAACTGCTCCTCAAGATATTGATAGCGAGACATCACCTGAGACAACATCTTTTTCAATGTTGCTGGGTCATCAGGTAAGTTTTCGATATCAATATTCATGGCCTTATTATCATGCAATAAGGCATTGATTTCCCGACATTATTAAGACGATTTCGTGATCGTTAATCGCTAGTTATGATCACAGGTTATAAGCCGGATGCATTGTAGTGCAACGGCTGATGGCCTATTACATCGTAGCCTGATAACAGCCACTGTAACTGCTGTTCACTTACATTCAGATGTTGTAAGTTAGCATCGACAGGCCACTTAAACCGATACTTCTCGAGACGTTTGTACCAAAGCGCAAAGCCCGTTTTATCCCAATAGAGTATTTTGAGCTTATCGCGCTTTTTATTGCAAAACACAAACAGCGCATCACGAAAGGCATTGAGCTCCATGTTCTGTTCGACCACTACAATCAAGCCATTAATCGATTTACGGAAGTCGACGATATCCATGTATAAATAAACGTCGGCAGGCTCAACAAACATCTTCATTCAGCCAGTGCCTTCATCACGGTGGCAAGCCAGTGAGGGCTAACATTCGTTGGCACGCTAAGATGAGCGCTCCCAAGTTGCAGAAGAAGTTCGCCACCGGTTTCCTCGGTGTGTGACTCAATCTTTGTTACTTCACGTTTGACGTGAACGAACTTGCTGTGAGTACGATGAAGACGAATATCACGTCGCCTGGTGTAGTAGGTTTGGACATTAATCTGTTGCTGGCGGCAAAACGCCACCGCTGTGAGTCCACTTTGTTTTTGTTGCTCAAATAAATTGAGCCAGTCTTCTACTTCTCTTCGTTGATGATGCGCCATGGTCATTCTCCTTAACAAAGAGAGCACCATGACGTAGAAAACCTATGAATTGAATGTGGGGATTACCGGACGGACAC
>NZ_JBPOEU010000095.1:0-2340 GCF_051251695.1 Maritalea sp.
TATGTATTCCGATGGGCTGCGCGTTGTCAGGGGGGGACTTCAATGAATTTTAAATCAGAAATAAGCACCGAAAGTTTCAATCGGCTTTCTCTGTCAGAGCAGGTCGAAAGCGCGCTGCGACGCGAGATTACCGAGGGGCGGATTGCTCCTGGGGGGCGGGTTGAAGTAGCAAACTACCAAAAAATTTGGCAAGTTTCATCAACTCCTTTCCGTGATGCGTTGCGGGCATTGGAGGGGCAAGGACTTGTCACTATCGAGCCGCGGAAAGGTGCCTTTGTTGCTCAGATGAACGTTGAGACTCTTCAAGAGATTTTTGACGTGCGGATCGCGCTGGAATGTATGGCTGTCGAATTGGCTACTGCCCATATACCAAAAACGCGGGCGCAATCGCTTGTCGAAACATATAGTAAAGTTTTGAAAGGCGAAGCTACAGAATTTGACCTCGAGAAAGAAGATCGGGTGGTGCATGAATTGGCGCGTGAATATTGTGGAAATGGGCGGATCAAGAAGCTTTTGATGAGCCAGATGGATCTCTTTAGTTGGGCGCAGCACACTATAGTCGCCGAGCTGCCGCATTCATTTTCGCTAGCGCTTCCAGAGCATTTAGAAGTCGCGAGAAGCTATCTTGCGGGAGATCCCAAGCTAGCCATCGAAGCGATGCGAATACACCTAGAAAACTCCCGTGATCGGCTAGTCTCTCTTAGAGAAGGCCAGATGGCCAAAATATAGATTGATTTGCCCTAAAAGTTGAATTGCCCGGTTTGCGGGCAGTGGCCTTGGCCACGCGAGAGAGATGTCTAAGAATCCAATCAGGAATTTATAAATGAAGATCGCTAAAGTCATACCATATATCGTTTCCCAAAGCCTCGGGGAGCAGAGTTTTTGCTATGCGCAGGCATGGTACAATACCCGCACGATCATGCTGCTCGAGATCGTCACAGAAGATGGTTTGAGTGGTTTTGGGGAGGCTTTTGGCAACGCGCACATCAACAAGTCAGTAATTGACCATGCATATAAAGATCGACTGATCGGCCAAAACGTTTTTGATAACGGACTTATTTGGGATGATTTGTATAATTCCATGCGCAATTGTGGCCAGAAAGGCTCGGCTATTCAGGCTTTGAGTGCGGTCGATAACGCACTGTGGGATCTGAAGGGGAAATACACAAAACTACCCGTGTACCGCCTGATAGGTGGGGCGCGCCGCAAGCGCCTAGTGCCTTATGCGACGGGCTTATACCACAGCGCAAGTGTCACCAATGAGCGTGATTTGGTCGGAGAAGCTGTCGGATATGCCCAGTCTGGTTTTCGGGCAATGAAAATGAAAATCGGTTTTGGTGTTGAGAATGACAAGCGTATGGTGCGCGCCATTCGAAGCGCCATAGGTGATAGTATTGACTTAATGGTTGATGCAAACCATGCCTACAATGCCTGCACTGCTATATCGCTTGCACGCGACATTGAACAGTACAATATCAAGTGGTTTGAAGAGCCAGTTCCTTCCGAAGATATCAAAGGGTATCAAGAGGTTAAAGCAGCAACGACCATCCCGATTGCAGGCGGTGAAACCGAATTCACCAGCTATGGATTTCAGCCACTAATTGCGGCGCGGGCGGTGGATATTGTTCAACCTGATTGCTGTGTTGCGGGCGGGCTTACGGAATTCCAAAAAATCGTACAAATGGCTAAACTAGAAAACATTCAATGTTGCCCGCATGTTTGGGGTGGTGCCGTCGCGCTTTCGGTTGGTTTGAACGCCGCGTTTGCGATGCCTGATTTTCCCGAAAGTCTGAACCCTGCCGATGTTTTCCTTGAATATGATCGCTCTCCAAATGTGTTCCGAGATGAGCTCTCAAGGACCAAGTTGACCATGCGCGACGGGTATATCGATTTGCCTGAGTTTGAGGGGCTGGGCGTAGATATCGACCGGGATGTCATTGCGAAATATCAAATTTGCTGAGTCTGAAAAATCAGTAAATCCGCTAAATTTCCGGCAACAACACGGAATTTGTGGCGGTGGAACTAGAAGAATTTGACCTACTAAAAAGGAAGAAAACATGCGTAAAATATACAAACTTATTCCCGCTCTAGCCGTTGTCTCCGCAATGGTTGTGCCGAGTTTCGCCTCAGCCGATGAAAAAGGTACTGTCGGCATTCTCGTGCATAATCAAGCAGATGCCTTCATGCAGTCCATCGTATCCGGTGCAGAAGAAGAAGCCGCAGCGCTGGGGTATGACTTTGTTTCGGCCTCGTCTGATGGCGATTCCATCAAGGAGCTTGAAAGTATTAGAACCTTCAATGTTCAAGGCGTGACGTTGCTCGCACTTGCCTCCACCACAC
>NZ_JBPOEU010000096.1:0-2326 GCF_051251695.1 Maritalea sp.
TGTCCTGATATCACGCTGCGGTCCACCTTTATCGTCGGCTACCCCGGCGAGACGGAAGCGGAATTTGACTATATGCTCGACTGGCTGAAAGAGGCCAATCTGGACCGTGTGGGGTGTTTCAAATATGAAAACGTCGCTGGCGCGCGCTCGAACGCGCTGCCGGACCACGTGGCGGAAGAGGTGAAACAAGAGCGCTGGGACCGCTTCATGGAAGCCTCGCAAGCCATATCAGAAGCCAAACTCGCCGCCAAAGTCGGTCAGACCATGCAGGTGATTGTAGACGATATTGATGAGGACGGCATCGCCACCTGCCGCACCAAAGCCGACGCGCCGGAGATTGATGGGAACTTGTTTATTGATGAGGGAACATCCACACTCCGTGTGGGGGACCTTGTCAGCGTTGAAGTTGATGAAGCGAACGAGTACGACCTTTGGGGTATTGTTACTTAAAAGAGTATTAAAATGGAAAAAATTAGCGTTCGGTTCACTGGTAAGTTAGCTGACTCCGGTAGATTACACTTCTACGAGTACGGTAGATATCAATATGCAAACGCTCGCTTTATCTCGACAATTGAGCATTTCAGACGCACTGGAAAAGTTGCAAATAGGATTACTGGCTCAGCCAAAATTGAGTTGTACGTTGAGCCAGCAGAACAAGGGAGTTTTGTAGAATCGATTGTCATCCCTGCGCTCCAGTCCGGAGCAGCAACCGCGATATCAACTCCTTTGACCCCTTTAATAGCATACATATGGCATTTACTTGTACCGCTTTCATTCCAGACTGAAAACGACATTGTAAAAATTGCTCAAATTCGCGCAGACGAAGAATCTATAAGATCAAGGGAAGAAACCGAGCGTACCCGCGAGCTAAGGAAAATTGTAGAAGCAGGGGCCACATCTACAAACAAGGCGTTAGATTTAGTTAGTTGGGCGCTTGGAGCCGGCAATACGCGCCTCGGTGGCGAAGGGTTACTGGCTCCAAGACTTCTTGAAATGAAACAAGAACTCGACGATGCTCAATCGCGAGAGAGCCTTTTCGCACAAAACCATGAAGAACTGTCACGCGTAGGAACCGACGACCTGCAAAAACTGCTCTCAAGAACAGCTTCAATTGTTCCTGAGATGGCAGTTCCAATGAATCGTTCTGCAGATTCAGCTGTTTTCAGTTCAAGTCACGCCACTTTACCCGTGCTGAGATTGGACCAGAGAACCGCTCAAATCATTTCTGCTAAGAAAATCAGTCCCGAAGTTCATCACTTGCTTGGACGAGTTCGTGCCTATGACGTCGATATAGGCGTTGGTAAATTTGTCTCTAGTCAATTCGAACGGCCACTAAATTTTACAGTACCACAAGCCACACGTGAATTTTGGAAAGACACCATTCTTGAAGCTATGAAAAAATCGGAAGTTTCTCTATTTGCGCAAAAGTATCTGGATCAGGCGGGACTTCCGACTTCGTTGCTATTTAACAGCATTTTGACAGAATAAAACGCCCCAGCGCCTGACCCTGGGTGGGTGCTTTAGCGCCCTCCCCTGTGTGCTTGCACACCTTTGGAGTGACGGGAGGGTCAGGCGCTGAGTGATGTTTGCATCACTCGGGTGAAACACTTGACGAACATGTTAGCATTATCCCAAGCTCGCCCCAAAAGGGAGCGCATCATGACCAAAACCTACCAAGACCTGCTGAGTGAGGCTTACGACCAGATCACCACGATCCCGACCGAGCTCGCTATCGATTTGGTCGAGGACCCAGATACTCTCATTGTCGATCTGCGCGACAGGCGGGAGCTGGAACGGGAGGGCAAGATCAAGGGCGCGTTTCATTGTCCGCGGGGGATGCTTGAGTTTTGGATCGATCCGAGCAGCCCCTATCACAAACCTGTTTTGGCAGAGGCGAAACAGATCGTGTTTTATTGTGCCTCCGCGTGGCGCTCTGCGCTGTCTGCGAAAACGGCGCAGGATATGGGGTTTGATAACATCGCCCACATTGAAGGCGGCTTTGGCGCGTGGCAGAAAGCTGGCGGCGCCGTGGAAAATGTCGCGGCGAAATAGATGGTTCTTTTACAGAAGCGCGCTAAGTTGAGGGTATGACAGAGCAAGCCCCAAAAGACCAAACAGCCGCAGATACGACGGGTGATCAGACAGCAAAGCAGACCACCGTGCTGTTCAACGCAGATTGCCCTGTGTGCAATTTCGAGATG
This sequence comes from Maritalea sp., assembly GCF_051251695.1. Classification (NCBI taxonomy): domain Bacteria; kingdom Pseudomonadati; phylum Pseudomonadota; class Alphaproteobacteria; order Hyphomicrobiales; family Devosiaceae; genus Maritalea; species Maritalea sp. The sequence continues at coordinate 2,202 of NZ_JBPOEU010000096.1, forward strand.
TCTCATTACGCGCAATACGCAGATAAAAACGCCTTGCCAATTCGCTTTGACGATCTGAATTCTTGCGCTTTGCAGCGGTGGGATTTGACAGCGGATCAGGCGGCGCGCAGGCTTTACGTGGCCCA
>NZ_JBPOEU010000097.1:0-2320 GCF_051251695.1 Maritalea sp.
GTGTAGCACTCAAAGGCTACTTACGGATGGCTACCCAATTGATGCAAACCTAGGCTAAAACCAAAGTCTTCTTTATATATGGTGACGACGGTTTGCTAACGAGCCCTTCAAGTGTTGCCCCAAGGAATGTTTCGCTTTGCCTAACGGCTGTCACCAAGGTTACGTAGCTTTCAAAGACGAGTTCACCTGTTTCTGGTTCGGGCGCAATACCCTTCACGACATCAATGACCCCTGCATTCCAAAACTTTCTACAATAGCTATTTGCACATTTCACGATGTTCGGATAGGCGCGGCATTGACGCCAGAACAAGCGCATCTGTTCGGGCCCTGCCCCAAGAATATACTTGTTGGTCAAAATTTCTCTGAGGTCACTATTTCCAGATCGGGCCTCATCGATAAGGCCCTTTATATACCCGAGCCTTTCGCTTGGCTTCATGCTATAGAGCTTCTCAGTCATAAGCATTGTGCGATCAAACAATATTCTATTGTCGTACCTCTTTGTCGGACTGCCCCATGAATTCTTCGGGTTTGTTAGACGATCCTTGCGTTGATAGTTGGCTTTACGGCAATTTTCTGAGCAATATTTCTGGTTTGAACGTCTAGGTGTGAACTCAGCTTCACATGTAGGGCAAATTGAAAATGTATTCGTCACTGCTTTCTTCCTTTTTCAGCATTCTGGGACCGGTTGGGTCCCTCATGTTGAGGCCGAAGAATGACCAGCCAACGTTTTTGAGCTCCAGAATATGCCCTAAGCACACTTTTTAGCTAAACGAATAGTCGATAATATCCATATTTTATAGTGCATTACGCCTAATCTTGGCTGTGCCCTGAATCAGTCCAAAGGAGAGACTTTAGCTCGCCATTTGCCGTCCCGCTTTTGTCGGTAACGAAAACACCGCTTCCCGACTCATACAGCGCCTTCTTGTGCAATCCCTACCAAAGCTAGCCTGACCTTACAGGAAGGACTCTGACGGCCCTCTCAGCAAGCCTTGAGGCGAGGAATGGTGTCCTGTTGGGGTAGTTCCTCAACGTGACGCCGTGATCCAGTATAAGCTTGCCTGACAGCCGATTGAATTGGCTATTTTTAGTTGATGCAGTGTGAGGTCTAAGTAGTAGCTAAAGCTACCTAGGTTCGTCTTTTCTCACAGCCATATTACGTCAGCCCAGAGCGATCTAGCTATCATCTGCATAACTATATACGCGAAGAATTGACCCCGACTGGTTGCCTAACAACCAAAAGCCACAACGCACCTCAGGTGTACCGTTAATCGGTCCAATGGGAGCTTTGGGTCACCCCTGTCCCCATAAGCAGCGTACCATTGGATCTGCTAAGCTGGATGCCATACAATGCCATTTCTGCCAAGGTGCTCCAACCGCTGTCGTCTTTGAGCGTGCTGCTGGGGGCTCTTATCCTGACAAAATCAGGCCTTGCTGGATAGGACCTATTCTCAAAGATCAGTGATCCGTTTATTCAAATCACCTGAAATCAAGACACAAAGCCCCAATCAAGAGCAATTTGCGTTGCCGTATCCGTATCTGGGTCAGCTGACTCATAAAGACTTTCAAGAATTTCAGTGGAGCCTGAAGTATTTTCCGAGCTTACTGCAATGTCTGCCAAAGCTTCCGCCTTGTTAATGTCACCTTGGTTCAGCAAATCCAAGTAGAACTGCCGCCCTGCCGCATCTGAGGCTCGGTCTAATACGTTGAGATAGATCTGCTCCAAGAAAGCTTGGTTCGACATCGTGTTGACGTCGCCGAAGTTATCCGTGAATTCTTCACTGGTCATCAGGTCAGCTGCAAGAAATGCATTCGAGAGGTTATCTCGCTCTGCAACGTCAATGTAGAAGTTCAGTCCTGGAAGGTCGATATCGCCATCGCGGTTCAACGCAGCTTCGTAAAGGAGTGCCACACGCTCACCAGTATCAAAATTGGTCTTGTTGAGCGTTTCGAAAGGCACGTCGCCAGTATCGAGGGCACTGCCAACTTGCAGTTCAATGTCGCCATCGTCAAAGCGCAGGAAAGAGATATCAAATAACTTGTCGCGACTGCCGTCAGGACCGATTACAACCGCATAGTCCGTGCCTCCCAGAATTGTATGTACCGTAGAAAGACCATTGAATTTCGCTACGTCGCCATCACTCGTGTCTGAGCGCGAATTTTCTCCAAAAATAACGTCATCCCCTGAACCGCCGAAAAGTACATCCGTGCCTTCGCCGCCTCGAATAATGTCATTTCCGCTACCTCCGTCGACAGTGTCATCCCCAGCTCCGGCAGCAATTATGTCATCGCCAGCACCGCCACTGATAACATCTGCTTGCCC
>NZ_JBPOEU010000098.1:0-2317 GCF_051251695.1 Maritalea sp.
AATCGCCCCTGCAGGGCTCCCGTTTCAATATCATACCAGCTCACGCAGTGACTGCATTTCTCAATTAGCATCATGGATTGCGCCACGCGAATCTCCTTCAGGCGTAAATTGTGACCGGTAACACACCTACCGAACACCGGTGACTTGGTCAAATGGAATTCGTAAATTGGGCGGCGCAAAACGCCGCCCAAAGACTTTAGCGTTCGAGAGCGCCAACACCTGAGAAACGGAAAGCTTCCGTCTCAAGCGCATTGAATTCGTCCGCACTCATCTCATCATGAGCAATGGTAATGCGGCCCAAGAACACGAATAGAACTTCGTCTGCACGGTCTTCCAGATCCGCTTTGATGGCTTCTGCTGTCGCAGCGCCAACATCGTCGCCCATCCGCATAGGCGTTGCATCGAGCTCCCCGCGACGGATCGCATCAAGTTCTAGCCCCGTGCCGCCCCAAACCCGTCTGATCCAGCCATTTTGTCGATGTTGTCAGCTTGGATCTGCAACTCGGATGGACCGAAGATCACGTAATCGTAGAGATCCGCGTCTTGCACGACTTGGTTGGCATATGTGGACTGAAGCGAATGCTCCACTTGGCGACTTGCGAACTCAGTCGTCTCATATTCGATACCAAGCTGATCGAGACGTTTGGTCATCGCGAGATAGTTGCGGGCCCAAAAGTCAGAGGTGTCAGCCGATGGGTAGACCATCGCAATTTGGATCGGATTATCAAGCGTGCCGGCGTAAGGCACAACCGCCTGCTGCGACAGTACTTTCCAAAGGGCACAGATTTGTCGATACATAGTCAGGCAAAGCTGAGCGCCATTGCAAGACAGCTCAACGAACGACCACGTATGACGCTGGGATACGAAACCCCCGCAGAGCGTTTTAATGCATGTGTTGCGTCGATCAGTTGAGAACGCCAGTCATATCAGACATAACTTTTACTCCTCTATGCTGCTGCATCTTGGGCGCCAACAATCATACCGAGCACCTCTTGCACTGAACTTTCCGCCGTTTTCACAACGCCGACACCACGCCCGCGGCGCTGTACATGCACACGGTCCGCAACTTCGAACACATCGTCGAGCGAGTGACTGATCAAGATCACGGCCAATCCCTGCTCACGAAGCGCTTTGATCAACTTCAAAATGCGTGCGGTTTCTTGCGGGCCCAAAGCAGCCGTTGGCTCATCCATCACCAGCACCCGAAGGTCCGCATGATAGACGGCGCGCGCGATGGCAATCGCTTGGCGTTGACCTCCAGACAGACTGTCTGTTGGCACATCCATAGAGCGCAACTGCACGCCAAGACGTTCATCAAGCACACGGGTCTACTTTACTTCTAAAAGGTCTCGAAGCAGACCACGTTCTCATTCTTGATGCCGACCGACCCGGTAATTCGATGTCCAAGGAACATCTGTACGTGGCTCTTACAAGAGGGGCGAAGTCGGTTCACGTATTTTCTAGAAATTACATCCTTCCTTGAACGAAGTCGTCCTTAAGGGATGCAACGGGACTTAAATCGCAGAGTTCAACCGCAGATCAGCCAGCTTCCAAAACTTTTTTGCACTCGGTTTGGAAGCGTCAAGCTTTTTTGCGATCCGTCTTGATCAGTGTGGATCAAGACGGATCGCTTAGGCGAAACTGACGCCGCCAGACGGTTCACGGACCAACTGGCCCACGAGCCGCGAGTTCAGAAAGACGTTCAAAGGTGTGTAGCTGCGCTTGCGACCCATGTCAGAATATGTCCTCAAGCCCGTCTGATGCGCCCTTGCTGCGCTCGGTCACCGTGATCTCAAGGTCCAGGGCCGCGATCAAATCAAATAGCGTTTCCAGCTTGGTGCCTCCGCTGCCGTTCTCGATCTTGGAGATCGTTTCCTGCCAGACACCGCTCATCGAGGCGAGCTCCTTTTGGGTCAGGCGCTTGACCTTCCGAGCCTCGCGAATTGCGTGGCCCAAATTTTTTGACGTGCGAACGAGGTGCTTCATGACTGTTCTCCCGTCAATCAATATGACCTTTAGATCATAATATGTCAATATGACCCCCAAGTCATAATTTAGATATATGATCCGAAGACCATAAGCGGTAACTTCAACATGAGCCGTATCTCAGAAAACAATGCCGTTTCTGACATAACAACAACCCTATCTCAAATTGAGCCAGAACTCTCACGCCTGCAGCCCTACGCGGCTAGGGTTCTGCACTCCTGCCCTACACTCAGATTCAAAACCCTTGATTGGAGTAGCGAATCAATTAATAACTAACAGATGGTTAATATATCAGCGATGAACAGTCAGTCCCTCCGAAAGTACCATCGAA
>NZ_JBPOEU010000099.1:0-2300 GCF_051251695.1 Maritalea sp.
GTGCCGGTGAAGTGTCGTATTGACACCCAAGAGGAATCGTCAATCTATGAAGCAGGCGGTGTGCTACAACGCTTCGCGCAAGACTTTCTTGAAGCGACGGTAGGGTAAGGAGTAGTTATGGCTACTGAATCTAAAACACATCAGCCACAAATCAAAATCCCCGCGACTTACATGCGCGGGGGCACCAGTAAAGGGGTGTTTTTCGCCTTGAGTGACCTGCCTGAGTCGGCACAAAAGCCTGGCTCTGCAAGGGACAACCTCTTGCTGCGCGTCATTGGTAGCCCTGATCCTTACGGTAAACAAACCGATGGTATGGGCGGGGCGACATCGAGCACCAGCAAAACGGTGATTCTGTCGAAAAGCGACCAAGCCGAACACGATGTGAATTACCTGTTCGGCCAAGTGGCTATCGATAAAGCCTTTGTTGATTGGAGCGGTAACTGCGGTAACTTAACGGCTGCAGTGGGCTCGTTTGCTATCAGCAATGGTTTGGTGAAAGCCAGCCGTATTCCGCAAAACGGCATTGCCGAGGTGCGCATTTGGCAGCAAAACATCCAGAAGACCATCATTGCCCATGTGCCCATCACCGATGGCGAAGTACAAGAAACCGGTGATTTTGAGTTAGACGGTGTGACGTTTCCCGCCGCCGAAGTGTTGATAGAATTTATGCACCCAGCGGATGATGGCGATGCGGCTGCTCAAGGTCAAGACCAAGGCCCAAGTGGTATGTTCCCCACAGGTAATATTGTGGATGAACTTAACTCACCTGAGCTGGCGGCTGTTGGGGTAAGTAACCTTAAAGCAACGTTAATCAATGCCGGTATTCCAACGATTTTTGTAAACGCGGAAGACATTGGTTACACAGGCACTGAGTTGCAAGAGGTGATAAACGGCGACCCTGCTGCGCTGACCAAGTTTGAAACCATTCGCGCTCAAGGTGCTGTGCAAATGGGATTAATCAAGGATGTTAGTGAAGCTGCGTCACGCCAGCATACGCCGAAAGTCGCGTTTGTAGCGCCGCCAAGGCCTTATGTGTCATCCAGTGGCAAGGCTATTGAACTTGATGACATTGATGTATTGGTACGGGCCATGTCGATGGGCAAACTGCATCACGCCATGATGGGCACTGCGGCCGTGGCCATTGGCACAGCTGCAGCCATTCCGGGCACACTGGTGAATTTGGCCGCTGGTGGCGGCGAGCGCAGCGACGTGCGTTTCGGTCACCCGTCGGGCACCCTAAAAGTCGGCGCGGCTGCCGAATTAGTGGATGGCCAATGGTCAGTGATAAAAGCGTCTATGAGTCGCAGTGCGCGTGTCTTGATGGAAGGCTGGGTGCGTATCCCTAAAGACAGCTTCTAACGCATGTAACGTGCACTGCTTAAGTCACTCGTTGGTGTTGGCGCAAAATATCGCCAGCATCGCCCAAGCTGATTTAATCGGTGTCATGCAGATAAGCGATTGGAAAGCGACGTTAGCCTTTGCTAAGGTCGCTTTTTCGTGTCAGTTGCGCACACAGCGTATTGAAATTCTACTTTTCAACTTATGTTGAGCTTGTAACAAAGGATATTCTGCAAGGATGATCGCCCCTCATACTGCTGCCTTTTGGCGCGCTACGCTGGCCCTGTGTTTAGGCTCGTTTATGGTGTTTGCTAACCTGTATGTGACTCAGCCATTATTGCCTATGATAGCCGAGCAGTTTGGGGTGTCCGCGCTGCAATCGAGTGTCAGTTTTACCATTTCCACCTTTACTCTGGGTATCTCTCTGCTGTTTTACGGGCCGCTCTCTGATGCCATTGGGCGTAAAGGGATTATGCTGTTCACCATGGTGGGTATTACGCTTACCACTACTTGTTTGGCCTTCGCTGGTGATTACCAAAGTTTGCTGATTTTACGTGCCGCCCAAGGCTTCTTTTTAGCGGGTTTGCCCGCTATCGCGGTGGCCTACATGAGTGATGAATTTAACGCAGACGCTTTGATGATAGCCGTGGGAATCTATATCAGTGGTAATTCACTTGGTGGTATTGGTGGGCGTTTACTTGGGGGCTTTTTGGGGGAAAATTTCGGGTTGATCGGTACCTTCGAAATAATGGCGTTACTCAGCTTAAGCCTGACACTAGCATTTGCTTGGCTTTTACCTGCTTCAAAAGGTTTTTTACCTAAACCTCTGCGCCCCAAATCCATGCTGCATCAGCTCGCAGCACACCTAGCAAACAAACGTTTGTTGCTAAGTTACTTGATAGGCGGACTAAGCTTCTTTATTTTTGTAAACCAATATAGCTTCATCACATTTGTACTTAAAG